>JASBVW010000212.1 GCA_029961005.1 Bacillota bacterium | reverse complement strand
ATCATCATTGAACGCGTGGCTTACCGGCCCTTCCGCAAGTCACCGGAACAGATAGCGCTCATCTGCACCATTGGCGCCTCCATCGTCCTGAAAAACCTCGGCCAGCTGGTCTTCGGTTCGGAAACGCAGCTGGTCCCCGACCTCTTCGGTCAGCGGTTCTTTCAGGTGGGGGATCTGCGCGTTACCCATCTCCAGGTAGTGGTCTTGGCCACCGTCTTTGTGATGTGCCTGCTCCTGCAGCAGCTGCTCTACCGCACCAGGTTGGGGATCTCCCTCCGCGCGGTCTCCATGGACAAAGACGCAGCGGCGCTGCTGGGCGTCAACGTCAACCGCACGATTTCCATAGGCAACAGCATCGGCTGTGCTCTGGGTGGCGTGGCCGGGGTATTGATCGGCATGTACTACAACTCCGTCAATCCCATCATGGGAGCCAGCGCGGGGATGAAAGCCTTTGCGGCCGCAGTGCTGGGCGGCCTCACGAGCATACCCGGGGCAGCACTGGGCGGCTTTTTACTGGGCATCTTTGAAAATCTTGGCGTAGCGTTCTTTTCCTCTGGTTACCGGGATATCATCGCTTTTACCATCTTGATCGCTGTCTTGCTGATCCGCCCCCAAGGGATCCTGGGGCGCCAAGGAGAGGGGATTTAAGCCATGACGGGAGTGAGAGTAAAAAAGGCCATACTTTGGGCGGCGCTTCTGACTTTCCTGGTGGCAATCCCGCTCCTCCTCCGGGAGAATTACCTGTTGCGCGTGGCCACCACCGTCGTGCTGAACATAATACTGGCCAGCAGCCTCAATTTGATCAACGGATACTCCGGCCAGTTCAGCCTGGGCCACGCAGGTTTTTACTGCGTGGGAGCGTATACGGCAGCCATCCTGGCCACCCGCTACCAAGTGAGTTTCTGGTTGCTCCTGCCCCTCAGCGGCCTGGCCGCCGCGGCTTTCAGCGTGCTCTTGGGGCTCCCCACCCTGCGGTTGAAGGGCGTCTTCCTGGCTGTGGCTACCCTCGGCTTTTCGGAGATCATCCGGCTGACGGTGCTCAACTGGTCCGCCCTCACCCGCGGGCCGTTCGGAATTCCGGGTATTCCGTTTCCCCGGCTCTTCAATCTGACCATTCGCACCAATGCGCAGTTCTATTACCTGGCTCTAGTCATCGCCGCGCTGATGCTCTTCTCCACCTACCGCATCATCCACTCCAGGATCGGGCGCGCCTGGATCGCCATCCGCGAGGACGAGCGCTCAGCACGGGCTATGGGCGTAGAAGCCTTCCGGTATAAGCTGCTCAACTTCGCCATAGGGACCTTCTGGGCCGGCGTAGCGGGGTGTTTTTACGCTTTCTTTGCCAGCTATATCAGCCCAGACAGTTTTAAGCTGGACGAGGGGTTTTCGATCCTGGCCATGGTCCTGGTCGGCGGGCAAGGCAGCCTCCTGGGGCCCATCCTCGGTGCCACCTTTCTCACCGTCTTGCCCGAGCTCTTTCGCGGGCTGGCGGAATACCGCATGTTGATCTTCGGCCTCATCATCATCCTCACCATGCTGGTAAGGCCCCAAGGGATCGCCGGCGGGACCATGTGGTCCGCAAAACGCTCAAAGGCACGCTCCGGCAGTCAGGGTAACGCTTGCGCAAGGGAGGTGGCATAGTGGCGACCATCCTGGAAACCCGCAACCTCTGTAAATACTTCGGCGGTCTGAAAGCCGTCCACAATGTATTCATGGCTGTGGAAGAGGGAGAAATCCACGGCATTATTGGGCCCAACGGAGCCGGTAAAACAACCCTCTTCAACGTACTCACCGGGAACTACCACGCCACGGCAGGAGAGGTGCTCTTTCGGGGGCAAAAGATCACCAACCTCGCGCCCGAGCAGGTAGCTCGTCTAGGGATAACCCGCACCTTCCAGAATATCCGCCTCTTCAAGTACATGACGGCGCTGGACAACGTTAAGGTGGGGTTCCACATCAAGTTTGGCTCCGGGTTGCTGGACGCGCTGCTGCGCACCCGGCGCTACCGGGAGGAAGAGCAGATAGCGCGGGAGCGCGGGATGGAGTTGCTGGAGCGGGTAAATCTAGGCCGGTACGCCGATGAGCTGGCGGCCAACCTCCCCTACGGCTCCCAGCGCAGACTGGAGATAGCCCGGGCCCTGGCCAGCGATCCGCAAGTCTTGCTGCTGGACGAACCGGCCGCCGGCATGAACCCGGCAGAGACCGGGGAACTGATGGATTTCATCCGTCAACTGGCCGCCGAAGGGTTGACCATCGTGGTCATAGAGCACGACATGAGGTTAATCATGAGCATCTGCGACCGGGTAACCGTGCTCAACCACGGCGAGAAGATCTGCGAAGGACCGCCGGCCAGTGTTCAGTGTGACCCGGTCGTCATCGAAGCTTACCTGGGCAAGGCGCGGGCCGCGCGGACGGCCCGGGAGGAGGCAAAGTGAGATGCTCCGGGTGGAAGGTCTGCGCGTACACTACGACAACATCGAAGCGCTCAAAGGCATCTCTTTTGAGGTGCGCGAGCGCGAGATTGTCACCCTCATTGGCTCCAATGGAGCAGGGAAGAGCACCACCCTCCTGGCCATCTCCAACCTGATCAAAAAAACTGCCGGCAGGGTGCTCTTTCGAGGACAAGATATCACCCACAAAGACCCCAGCCAGATCGTGCGGCTCGGCCTTTGCCACGTCCCAGAGGGGCGACGCATCTTCCCTTACCTCACTGTAGAAGAGAACCTGATCATGGGCAGCTACGGTAACCCTGATCGAAGACGGTTGAAGGAGAACCTGGAGGCAGTATACAACCTCTTTCCGATCCTGCGCGAGCGGCGCAGGCAGAATGGAGGAACGCTCAGCGGCGGAGAGCAGCAGATGCTGGCCATTGGCCGGGGCTTGATGCTCGATCCCCAGTTGCTCATGTTGGACGAGCCGTCGCTGGGCCTGGCGCCCATCCTGGTGGAGCAGATCTTCGACCTGATCCTATGGATACGCGACCAGGGCAAGACCATCTTGCTCATTGAACAGAACGCCAACATGGCTTTAGAGATCTCAGACCGCGGCTACGTCATAGAAACCGGAAAGATCATCACCTCCGGCACAGCCGCTGAACTAAAGAATGATCCCAAAGTAATCAGCGCCTACCTCGGCGGCTAGCCAACCGTGGGCAGGCACGTACACAACCTGAAGGAGGCAGATGAAATTGACCATCAAAAATCAAAGCACCAACAATGACCCCCAGATCGGCCAGTTGAGAGCCGCCATCGAGCATCGCGCCACCTGGTTTTACCTCTTGCTGGACGAATTTCGCAAAAAGATGCCGGGCGAAGCCTGGGAAGAGGTGGCCCGCCGGGCTATCCATCGCTGCGGCGTCCTCCACGGAAATCAAAAGTTCAGCCGAACTGCCGACCTGCGCCGGTTTGCCGAGGAATTTGCCAACGAGGTCACCCAAAAGGTCTTTGAGATGAA
>JASBVW010000211.1 GCA_029961005.1 Bacillota bacterium | reverse complement strand
TCAACCGGTTGACCGTGGCGGTGTGGATAGACGGCCAGCTGACTCCGCAACAGAGCGCCAGCGTCCGCAACGCGGTGGCTTCCACGGTGGGCTTTAACGAAGCTCGAGGCGACCAGATTTCGGTGGAGTCCATGCAGTTCGAGCGGGCGGCAGCGGCGGCGGCTTTCCCGGAGCAGAAGCCTTGGCCGGCTTGGCTGCCCTGGGCCGTGGCGGCAGCGGTGGCCGCAGTCGGCGCCGGTGTAGGAGGATTCCTCTGGATGAGGCAGCGGAAACTGGAGGAGCTCAGGAAGAAAGCGGCCGAAGAGGCTCAAAAGGCGATTTTGCCTCCGTTGCTGGAGCAGCCGGAAGAAGCCAAGCGCGCCCTTACACCCGAAGAGCAGGAGAAGCAGCGGATTGAACGGCAAGTGGCGCGCCTGGCCAACGAGCGCACGGAGGAGTTCGTCCAGCTGCTGAAGACCTGGCTGATGGAGGAAGAGAGGTGAGCGAGGTGATCAAGACCCGAGAGTTGACTGGGAAGCAGAAAGCGGCGGTGCTCCTGATCAGCCTCGGCCCCGAGATTTCGGCCAAGGTCTTCAAATACCTGCGCGAGGAAGAGATAGAAGACCTGACGCTGGAGATCGCCAACCTGCGCAAGGTCTCGCCTGAGATGCGGGAGCGGGTGCTCCAGGAATTTTACGAGTTGATGCTGGCTCAGGAGTACATCTCCCAGGGCGGGATAGAGTACGCGCGGGAAGTTTTAGAAAAGGCCCTGGGCCCGCATCGCGCCGACGATATTATAGCCAAACTGACGGCTTCGCTGCAGGTGCGCCCCTTCGATTTTGCCCGTCGGACGGACCCGGCCCAGCTCTTGAACTTCATCCAGAGTGAGCATCCCCAAACCATCGCCTTGGTGATGGCGTACCTGAGGCCGGAGCAGGCCGGCGCGATCCTGTCGGCTCTTCCGCCTGATCTCCAAGTGGACGTGGCCCGGCGCCTGGCTACCATGGATCGGACTTCTCCCGACATCTTGAACGAGGTGGAGACGGCGCTGGAGAAGAGGATCTCTTCTTTCCTCACCCACGAGTTCATGGCAGCGGGCGGCATTGAGGCCACGGTGGAGATTCTGAACCGCACCGACCGTTCCACGGAGAAGACCATTTTGGAGGCCCTGGCGGAGCAGGACCCGGAGCTGGCTGAGGAGATCAAGCGCCGGATGTTTGTCTTTGAGGATATCGTCACCCTGGACGATCGCGCGATCCAGCACGTCCTGCGGGAGGTCGACATGAAAGACCTGGCCCTGGCCCTCAAGACGGCCAGCGAGGATGTGGCGCAACGCATTTACAAGAACATGTCCAAGCGCGCAGTGGAGATGCTCAAAGAGGACATCCAGTACATGGGGCCGGTGCGCCTGCGCGACGTGGAGGACGCTCAACAGCGCATAGTCAATGTCATCCGCAAGCTGGAGGAAGCCGGCGAGATCATCATCGCCCGCCACGGAGGCGAGGAGGTCGTTGTCTAAGATCATCAAGTTTCCGCATTGGCGGTTGAGCTCTCCCCGCATGGTGGAGGTCAGCCCGGTAGAGCCGGAGGAGGAGCCGGAAGCAGCTCTTCCAGGGGTGGCGGAAGCTCAGGCTGCGCTGGAAGGCGCGGCTGAGACTCCTGCGGAGGAGGGCTTCGTTCGGCCCGCGCCGAGCCAAACCGGGAGCAATGAAGAAGCTGCGAGGGAAACGGCGGAAGCAGCAGCGGAAGTGGAGAGGGCGCGGGCGGAGGCTCTCCGGGAGATAGATTTGCACCGGCAGGAGGCGCTGCGCCGGGCAGAGGAAGAGGCGCAGGCCTTGTTAGAGGCGGCGCGGCGCGAGGCCGAGGCCCTGGTGGAAAAGGCTCGGGCGGAGGCAGAGGCCTTGGCTGCTGCGGCTCGGGAGGCGGGGCGAAAGGAAGGTTATGAGGCCGGTTTGGCCCAGGGCCGGGAAGAAGGGCTGGCTGAGATCCAACGAGAAGCGGCCGCCCTGGTAGAAAAAGCGGAAAGGTTCCTCGCTCAAGCCCTGGAGGAGCGGAAGCGGATCCTGGAGGAGAGCCGGGACGAGATATTAAAGCTTGTGCTCAAGTTCGCCGAGAAAATAGTGAGGAGCGAAATTAGGGCTGACCGGGGGACGATCCTGCGCACCCTGGAGGCGGCCATCAAGCTGGTGAACGACCACCGGCGGGTTGTCATCCGCGTCCATCCCCGCGATCTGGAGTTGGCGCGCGAAGGGATGGGGAATTTCCTGCAGTTCTTCCCCCCCTCGGCGGAGGTGGAAGTGCGGGCCGATGAAGCGGTGGAACCCGGCGGGTGCTTGATCGAGACGGAAGCAGGGGACGTGGACGCCAGGGTGGAGACGCAACTGGCGGAACTGGCGGAAAAGCTGGAAGGTGTGATCTAGATGGCACTGTCCCAGCCGCAGACTGCTCCTGTTTTAGAGGCAGAGGAGAGAGCCCCGCTCCCAGCTCTCCAGAAGGCCATGGCTGCCTTGGAGGAGGCAGAGCCCATTCGCGTCCTGGGCCGAGTGGCGCAAGTCATCGGCTTAACCATTGAGTCGGTGGGTCCGGCGGTGCGCCTGGGCGAGCTGTGCGAGCTCTTGCCCCGCGGCGGAGGCCATATCCAGGCTGAGGTGGTGGGCTTTCGCGAGAACCGGGTGCTCTTAATGGCTCTCGGCCCCATGGAAGGGGTGGCTCCGGGCTGTGCCGTCCGGGCTACCGGTAGAGCCTTGACCGTCGAGGTGGGCGAAAACCTGCTGGGCCGGATTTTAGACGGATTGGGGCGTCCCATGGACGGGCGGGGTCCGATCGCCACGGGCCACTTCTATCCAGTGATGAGCTCCCCTCCTAATCCTCTGACGCGCCGGCGGATCACGGAGCCTTTGGAACTAGGGATTCGGGCCCTGGATGGCGTTCTGACCTGCGGCCGGGGGCAGAGGGTGGGCATCTTTGCCGGTTCGGGGGTGGGCAAGAGCACCCTTCTGGGCATGATCGCCCGCAACACGGCGGCGGATGTGAATGTCATCGCCCTGGTGGGGGAGCGGGGGCGCGAAGTGCGGGAGTTTTTGGAGAAGGACCTGCGGGAAGGGTTGCAGCGGTCGGTGGTGGTGGTGGCCACGTCGGACCAACCCTCCCTGGTGCGAGTGAAAGCGGCCCTGGTAGCTACGGCCATTGCGGAGTATTTCCGCGATCAGGGGCGGGACGTGATGTTGATGATGGACTCGGTGACGCGCTTTGCCGTGGCCCAGCGCGAGATCGGGCTGGCCATCGGTGAGCCGCCCACCACCAGGGGCTATACGCCCTCCGTCTTTGCCCTCCTGCCGAGGCTTTTGGAGCGGTCCGGGATGGGCGCGCGGGGAAGTATCACCGGGCTCTACACGGTCTTGGTGGAAGGGGATGACATGAATGAGCCGATCGCTGATGCGGTGCGCGCTACCCTGGACGGCCACGTGGTCTTGACGC
>JASBVW010000210.1 GCA_029961005.1 Bacillota bacterium | reverse complement strand
TCCGCCGGTTCACGCATGCGTTCATCCGAGATGATGTGGCTACCGATATCCAGGCAGCATTCGATGGCCAGTTGCAAGGTGCGTTCCACATAGCGCCGCATTATCTTGTTCCCGGCAAACTCATCCCACGTTATCCCCTGCACCTGATGGAGATCAGAAAGATACTCTTCCAATAGTTTTAAGGAGGCTAGTCAGAACGTCGCGGTCTACCACCGAATTCCCCCTTTTCCATGGATTTCCACAATCCGGCCGTGTGAAGTTCCCAGACGCGCTGCATGTCGAAATAATTACGCCGGGAAGCGACCTCAAACTCCACCCGGGTCCGGGGATCGCGTTCAAAGATGCACTTTCCGTACAGCAAAACCTGGTGCTGCAGAATCAGGGGTGATGCGGCAAGATCGATGACGTCCACTTCCCGGCCCAGATGGGCGGAGAGCTCCACCGCCAGCGCCAGTTGCTGATCAAACCGCTCTTCCTTCGTAAGGTGGGCGGAGAATAAGACGGCAACGTCCACATCACTCTTGGGGCCCGCCTTGCCTTGGGCGAAGGATCCGAAGAGGTAAGCTACCTCGACGCCGGAGCCGTTTCCCAAGCCGCGGAAGTAGCGGGCCAGTTTCTCTTCCATTCCGTCAACCATGGCAAGAACCCCTTAGCTAGTTTTCATCCGGAGGGACTTTTCTGCCATATGTTCTTCGGCAGCCACAATATGCATACCTGCCGCTTTAGGTCGCGGTGCGGCCAGGGTCCTGCAGTTGGGTCGGGAGCGCTGAGCGGAGCAGGAATTTCTTCCCGGGCGGCAAATAGGGAACTCGGAAGCTAAAGTGCGGGGGAGAAGGGATGGCGGTGCGGGCAGCGAAAGCAGGGGCGGCGCCGGGGCAGCCCCTTGCCGGGCCAGGGCAGTCCATGGTAGCGTCGGGGCAGTCCTTCCTCGAGCCGGAGCAGCCCCTCCCTCAGGAACCTTCTCCTGAGCTTCTCTCGCGCCTGCCTCCCGACCTGGCCCGCCGCTACCGGGCCTTCCCGCTGGGGGCCGAGGAGGGATGCCTCGTCTTGGCCCTGCCCGAGCCGGAGGACCTTCTGCTCCTGGATGAGCTGCAACTGCAACTGGGTTGCCGGGTGCGCGGGGTCAGGGCGGAGCCGGAGTGGCTGGAGGCGGCCATCGAGCGCTATTACGGAGCGGGGGCGCAGACGGTCCAGTCGGTCCTGGCCAACCTGGGGGAGGGAGTGGAGGTCCTGCGAGAAGAGGAGGAAACAGCTGCCGCCCAGGCGGAGGCTCTGGCCAACGAAGCCCCGGTGGTGAGGCTGGTCAACTCCCTCCTGGTGGAGGCGCTTCAGCGCGGGGCCAGCGACGTCCACCTGGAGCCCTTCGAGGGCGAACTGCGGGTGCGCTACCGCATCGACGGGATCCTGTACGACGTGCCGGGGCCGCCGCGCCGGCTCTTTCCCGCCATCGCTTCCCGCGTCAAGATCATGGCCGGCCTCGACATCGCCGAAAAGCGCCTCCCGCAGGACGGGCGCATCCGCCTGCGCCTTTTGGGGCGGGACGTGGATATCCGCGTCTCCACCGCCCCCACCATCTTCGGGGAGAGTATAGTCTTGCGCCTGCTGGAGCGCTCCAGCATCCTTTACGGGCTGACGGACTTGGGGATGGGAGAGGAGCTGCTTCAGCGGTTTCAACGGCTGATCCACCGGTCGCACGGCATTATCCTGGTCACCGGCCCTACCGGCAGCGGCAAGACCACCACCCTTTACGCCGCTCTGAACGCCCTCAACTCCCCTGAGCGCAAGATCATCACTGTGGAGGACCCGGTGGAATACCAGCTCCGCGGGGTAAACCAGATGCAGGTCCGGGAGCAGATCGGGTTTACCTTTGCCCAGGGGCTGCGCACCATCCTCCGCCAGGATCCCGACGTCATCCTGGTGGGGGAGATCCGCGACGAGGAGACGGCCCGCATGGCCATCCAGGCCGCCCTCACGGGGCACCTGGTCTTCTCCACCCTGCACACCAACGACGCCCCCGGCGCTGTAACGCGCCTTCTGGATATAGGCATCGAGCCGTACCTTGTGGCCTCCACCGTCTGCGGCGTCCTGTCGCAGCGCCTGGTGCGGGTGCTGTGCTCCCACTGCCGGGAGGGGTACCGCCCGGCGGCGGAAGAGCTGGTTCCCCTGCTGGAGGAGCTCCCGGCCGACCTTCCGGAGCTCCTCTTCCGCCCGGTGGGCTGCCCGCGCTGTGGCGGCATCGGTTACCGCGGCCGCACCGGCATCTACGAGCTGATGCTGGTAGACGAGCCCCTGGCTGAACTGGTCGTTTCCCGGCCCAGCACCAACGAGCTGCGGCGGGCGGCCCTGGCCCGGGGCATGGAGAGGCTGCGCCAGGACGGCTGGCGTAAGGTGCAGAGCGGCGTCACGACGGTGGAGGAAGTGCTGCGGGTGACGCAGGAGTAAAACGACTCCGGCGGCGCCGTCCCCGCGGGATTAGCCCGGAGGGGGAAAGGCGCGGAAGGAGAGGCCTTATGCCTTCTTATCGCTATCGGGCTGCCGATGCAACCGGCCGGCTGATCCAAGGGGTGCTGGCGGCGGAGGATCGTCTCCGCCTGCTGGAAGTGCTGCGCAGCCGCGGCTACTACCCCCTGGAGGCGGTGGAGGTCCGGGAAGAGACCGGGGCGGTGGCCGGCGCGCGCGGCGTACGCCGCTTAGCGCGGCGGGAGCGGTGCGCCCTGATCGAGGCCCTGGCTGATCTGATCGGGGCCGGAATCCAGGTGGACCGGGCGCTGGAGATTCTGGAGGAGGCTTTTTCGCCGGCCCAGCGCGCACTGGCGGCCGCGCTGCGGGGCGAGGTGCAGGCTGGCCTCTCCCTTTCGGAAGCCATGGAAAAGCACTCCCGGGATTTCTCTCCGCTTCAGGCGGCTCTGGTCCGGGCGGGGGAAACCTCGGGGCACCTGGGGCCCGTCTTGCGGCGCCTGGCCGACGCCCTGTGGCAGGAGGAGGAGGTGCGAGGCTTTGTCCGCACCACCCTCATCTACCCGCTGATTCTGCTGGGGGTGAGCGCGGCGGTGACCGCCATTCTCCTGATCGCGGTGGTGCCGCGCTTTGCCGGGGTACTCTCCGGGCTTGGCCGGCCGCTTCCGGCGGCCACCCGGCTTCTGCTGGCGGTCAGCGGGTTTCTGGGGTGCTGGTGGTGGCTTTTGATCCTCGCGATGGGAGCGGGGGCTGTGCTGGCTGCCCTGGGGCTCCGACGCCCGGAGGTGCGGGAATTCGCGGAAACCCTGCTGCTGCGCCTGCCGGTGGCAGGTCGCCTGGTGCAGGGGGTGCAGACGGCCCACCTGCTCAGGACCCTGGGGCTGCTCCTCCGGGGCGGGGTGGCCCTGGTACAGGCCCTGGAGCTGGCCGCTCCGGCCCTGGAGAACCTGGCTCTGCGCCGGTCAGCCTCCACCTTGGCCCATTCTCGGAAGTGTTGAGGGAGACCTCAACGTCAAAGTGGAGATTGAGGGCAATAC
>JASBVW010000209.1 GCA_029961005.1 Bacillota bacterium | reverse complement strand
TGGCGCCTCCACGTCATACCAGACCACCTGGTAGCCTAATTCTTTGGCCACCGCCATGACCAGGGCGTTGTACTCGCCGAAGGGAGGGCGGAAGAGGCGGGGAGTCAGATCGGTCAGTCCGCGCAGGAGCCGGGCGTTCTCCTCCAGTTCGGAGCGGATGGCCTCTGCGGAGAGGGAGGTAAGGTGAGGATGGGAGAAGGTGTAATTGCCCAGTTCATGCCCCCGGGCGGCTATGCGGCGGACCAGTTCAGGGTAGCGCTCGGCCCAGTACCCGCTGATAAAAAAGGTAGCCCTGACCTTTCGGCGCTCCAAGAGCTCCAGGATCCGATTGCACTGCGTGTCAACCCAGACGGCTTCAAAAGAGAGGGCCACCGCCCGCTCCGGCCGTTCCACCCGGCGCACGGGTGGCTGAACGGCGCTGAGCTGAGGGGCGAGGGCGGGGAAGGCGCGCAGCCCCAAAGCAGGTAGCCCTGCTCCTGCCGCCAGGACCAGGGCCGACAAAACTATGGCCCGCCGGGGAAGGCGGAGAAGGGCCACGTACACAGCCTTTTCCCTCCTTTTCGTTCCCCGTCAGGCCATCTTTATGCACCCAGCGCGGCTTCTATGCCCACCGCCGATCAAGGCGGCGGCGCCGCGAGATTACCGGGCGAAGTTGTGATTGCCGATGACAGCCGTAACGGTCCGGGTGCTCCACCAAGAGAGGGCGGTGCTCTTTTGCGGATTGTAAAAATAGAGCGCCCCGCCCGTGGGATCGCGCCCGGCTATGGCTTCTCGGGCAGCCTGCCAGCTCTCCTGGTCGGGCGGAAGTTCGATCTGGCCGTTCTCGACGCTCTTGAACTGAGCGGGTTGAAAGATTACGCCGCGGATGGTGTTAGGAAAAGCGCCGCTGCGCACCCGATTAATCACTACCGCGGCCACCGCTACCTTGCCCTCGTAGGGCTCTCCGCGGGCTTCAGCATGGACCAGGCGCGCCAAAAGCTCCACCTCCTCCGGGCTCACGGGCACCACCGGCGGACGGCTCAGACCCGGCGAGGCGGTACCGCTCCCCGCTGCGCTACTCTCCGGCAGGAGGGCGTTGTTGATCCTGCGCTCCAGCCCCCGGCTGGAGAGGGCGGGCAAGGGCTCCCCTAGCAGGAGGGGCTGCCCCGGCTTGAGGGTGGTGGGGTCCTGGATGTGATTGAGGCGCATCAGCTCAGAGACCTCAACCCCAAAGCGCCGGGCGATGCTGTACAGAGTATCGCCCGGCTGGACGATATACTGGCGGGGCCGCTCCGGCGCCGGAGGAGCTTGGCCCTCCTCCGCCCGCACCGGGAGAAGAAAGACTTGGGCCAACAAGGCACAGCTTACGGCTAGGAACAGCAGCAAACGCTGATAACGATCCAGCGCTCTCATTCCTCTGCACTTCCTCCCTTCCGGGCGCGCCCTCTGTCCATTTTATGCGACAAGCCCCCGTTTGTCTTTTTCCCCGCCCCTTACTCTTTTTCCTCCTGGACCTCCCGCCAGATCTCCCTAATCGCAGCCAGGTTCCGCCGGTCGTCTTCCGGCGTGTCTACGGGGGTTTCCAAAATGGCCGGCAAAGCTTGCAAGGGTTTCTGCTTCATCATAAGCCCAAAGCCGCGGCGCCCGAGGGAACCGGTCCCGATGTGGGTATGTCGGTCCAGGTGGCTGCCACACTCTCCCACCGCATCGTTGACGTGAAGCAGGCGCAGCCGCTCCAGGCCGAAACCGGCCTTGATCTCAGTCAGGACCTCCTGCCAGCCCTCTTCTTTGGTCAGGTCGTACCCGGCCGCAAAGGCGTGGCAGGTATCGAAGCAAAGTCCGATCCGATACCCTTCCGGCACCCCCCGGGCGATGACGGCCAACTGGAGGATGCTCCCTCCCAACTCTGACCCGCCTCCAGCCGTATTCTCCAGGAGGATCTGCACCCGCGGATGGTAAGCGGAGAAGAGCGCGGTCAGGGCCTCGCTCACCCGCTCCAGCCCCCGCTCTACCCCCGCGCCCTGGTGGCTGCCGGGGTGCAAGACCAGGTACTCCGCCCCGATGGCCTCTGCCCGCTTGACATCGTCCAGCAAAAGGGAAGAGGAGCGCCGAAAGAGCTCCTCGTCCGGAGAGGCCAGGTTTAACAAATAAGGCGTGTGCACCACCATGGGGGCAATCTTGTACCCCGCCTTCAGCCGCCTGGCTTCCTCCACCTCCTCCGCCATCAGTTCCCGCCGCTTCCAGCCGCGGGGGTTGCCGGCAAAGATTTGGATCGCCTCGCAGCCCAAGTTTTGCCCCCGCTCCAGCGCCTTGTCCAAACCTCCGGCGATGGAGACGTGTACGCCGAATCTTATCCCGCCGCCTCCTTCGCTAATCCTTCTCTTCTACCTCTTCCCCGCGCCCCCATTGGTCCAGAGAGCGCAGCCAGGGCACTCGCTGAATGACTTCCGTAAGCGAATGGCGTTCGGCATACCAATGCAGCGCCGCCAAGGCCGCCACCGCCGCCACCTTCAGCGGCAGGGTCAGGTGCCGGGCCGCCAGCAGCCCCCACGCTGCCCCCAGGGCATTGGCGCCGGTATCCCCTAGCATGAAGCGGCCCTTGAGATCTCCGGGCAAGCAGAGCAGGGCCAGCAGCGCCACCGGAAGGGAGCGCCACACCACTCCCCCGTCCGACCAGCCGGCCGAGGCCCAGAGCAGCAACAGGAGAAGAAGAAAGCCCTTCAGGGCGCGACCGGGGCGCAGATCCAACAGGTTGACCAGGTTGGCCCCCAGGGCGATGAGCAGGGCATCCGGAACTACCATCCAGGGTGTGGCCCCCGGTGACGGCTGCAGAGCTGCTGCAGACAGGAGAGCCGCCGCCCCGCCGCCTATTGCCTTTAAGCCGCCTGTAGTCAGGCGGCCTTCCCGCCAGAGGGCGCGCCAGTGCCCCCTCCATCCGCGCGCAGCGTGAGAGCCCAAGGCGTCGTCTACAAAGCCCAAAAAGCCCAGCGCTGACCCGGTCAAGGCCAAGAGGAGGGCAAAGCGCTCCTCCCCGGCCCCAGCGCCCCTCCCCGCCCAGATCGACCACCAGAGTACAGGCCCCAGAGCCATCCCCGGGGCTAAGGCCAAAATCAGCCCCGCCCCCACCGGGACTTGGCAGCCCCGGTAGTTGGGGCGCAAAAGACCCCCCTCTTGGAGCATGGGCACAATCAGGCGCAGCCCTCCCCAACCTACCATTACCGCTGTAGCAGCCAGCACGGTCCAGAAGAGGATCATCGCTTCCCCTCGCCCTCCCTCCTCCGGCGGCTGCCCCAAAAACGCGGCCAAAGGCTGCGGGCCACCTGGCAAAACTGGATCCCCCGGTGCCAAAACCCCGCCAGGTCGCGTCCCGTCTCGGCGTGCCACATCTCCACCGGGACCTCCCCGATGCGGAAACCGCAGCGGGCCGCGTCTATGGTCAGGGCCACCTCCGCGCCAAAGCCATCCGCAAAGCCACCCACCGCCTCCAACACCCGGCGCCGCACGGCCCGCTGGCCGGAG
>JASBVW010000208.1 GCA_029961005.1 Bacillota bacterium | reverse complement strand
CCAGGACGTCACCGGCATCCGGGAGCTGAAGGGCGAGAAGCGGCTGCTGGATGAGGCCCCGGTGAGGTAGCAGCCTCTGGCACTGGGCACTAACGGGCCCCCGTCTTCTAAAGCCGCATTAAGAACCGGAACATGAGCCAGAAATGACTGAGGCTGCCGGCGAGCACGAAGAGATGGAAGATTTCGTGAAAGCCGAAAGAGCGGGAGAGATTGGGCCGCTTGGCGCCGTAAATCAGGGCGCCGAGGGTGTAAAAGACCCCCCCGCCCAGGAGCCAGATAAAAGCGGCGGGCGGGAGGGCCTGTAGCAAAGGGCCCAGAGCGATCAGGGCCAGCCAGCCCATGACCACGTAGAGGCTGGTAGAGAGCCACCGGGGTGCCTCAAACCACCACGCCGTCAAGAGTATGCCCGCGCCCGCCAGGACCCAGATGCCAATCAGCACCGCCCACCTCCAGGCTCCCGCCAGGGCGATCAAGCAGAGCGGCGTGTAGGTGCCGGCGATCAGCACGTAGATCATCATGTGGTCGAGCCGGCGCAGGACCCCCACCCCGGTCCTGGGCGCCGGAAAGGAATGATAGAGCGTACTGGCCGTGTACAACAGAATGAGGCTGGCTCCGTAGATGGCAAAAGACACCGTGTGCCGCGCGGTGGCCTGTTTCGCCGCCTCGACGATCAGCACCGCCAGGCCGGCCACTGAGAGCAGGGCCCCGGCCAAATGAGTCAGGGCGCTGATCGGATCCCTCAGTCCGTGTTTCATCTTTGTCCCTCTTTTCGTAGATTCGTTCTGGCTAGACAAAAGCGGTTGCCCCAATGCTGTCGCGGTTTACCGCAGCCAAAGTAAAGCGGAAAGGGAGAGCGGGATGATGCGCGGGTCCGGAATCTGAACTCCGTCGTCCAAAGTGATCAACAACCCAAAAGGAGCGTTATAGATGGTTTTCTCGAGAAAGGCCCTGAGCCCTCTCGTATCCTCATGCGGATCAATCCGCCGGCGGTATTTGACCTCTATGGGGATTCTGCGCGTACCCACCGTCAGGATAAAATCGACTTCCGGCTCTGCTCCCCGCATGGGGAAATAGCTCACATCCAGGTTGGGGACCGAACTCAAAAAGTAGCCTACGGTGCTCTCCGCTAAATGGCCGGCCAGGTCGGACAAGTGGGGGTTATTCACTAATCCTTCGGGATCAATGGGTATTACTTCCTGAAGCCAACTGGCCCGGAGGGCGTGATCGCACAGGCAGATCTTGTCCGGGCTTTTTCGCCGCTTCAAGCGGATCTCGTGCGGTTTGATCAGGCGAAGCAATAAAGTGCCATCCAGGAACCCGAGATAATTGAGGATGCGCCGCCAACCGACGTTACCTCCCAGGGCCTGGTGAATTTCGGGTACAAAGACGCTTTGCCCCGCCACTTGACCGGCATAACGACAGGCCAGGCGAAAAACCTCCTCCAGCAACTTCTCATCCCTCTTCTGCCCGCGCGCCCCCAAACGCAGATCGTGTTTAATAGCTCGTTTAATGACGGTTTCATTCAGATAGTCGGCCACCTCCGACCAAGGAAGATCGGCTTTTTCGGACGCCTCGGGATACCCTCCCCGCTCAGAAAAGACCTGAAAGGCTTTCCACCTGATCTCGGCATCGCGGTAAGCTTTTTGTCGGGCTGAATGCCAAAAATCAGGAGCAAGCAGGTGGTCGAGGCCGTTATCTCCCCACAACGGCGGCTCGGAAAAGCCAAAGCGCAAGCCTGCAATCTCTCGCAACAGCAGCGGACCCATCTCCACCGTGGTTATCCGCCCGGCTAAACTGTCGCGCCCCGCTTCGATGCGCAGAGAGGAACTGCCGGTAATTAAGGCGCGCACCGTGTGATTGTCCACCAGATGCTTGATCTGGGGCGCCCAATTATCCAGGTTTTGCACCTCGTCGAAGAAGAGGTAAGCCGGCCTCCCTTCTCTGGCGCTCTCGTTGAATGATCTGCCTAAAACGTTCTCTTCAAACCAGTAGGCCACGGACAGGATGGGTTCCCCGAGACCTCTGAGGGCTTCGAGCTCGTCAAAGGGCAGATAAAACAAGCACTCCGCGGGCACCCCCCTGGCCAAAAGATCTTCGATGATCTGGCGCACCAGGACGGTCTTCCCCACCCGGCGCGGACCGCGCAGGACCACAGCCGGAGTCAGGCCGCGCTCCAAAAGAGATAAAAGCCTCCCGAAAGGCCAGCGCCTAAAGGCGGGTATCCGCGGCCCCGGCTTGCCCTCCCACCAGGGGTTGACCTTCTTTAATGTGAGGACCAACTCGGCCGGCAAACGGACACTGGCCGGCAGCTCAGCCATGAAATTGGTCACCCTCCTTTCGGGCCCGCGTTTGCCTGACCCCCAGCCGCGGCGGCTAATCTTAACTTCTCCTCAGCGCGGGGTTTCCCTGGCGCACAGGAAAATAACGCCCACCACCGCGGTCGGATCTCCTCTCACGGCGCCTCGCCTAATTTAGCTTTGCTGAATAGCGGACTTCGCATAGCCCATCGCCCCAGAGAAAACTCTTTTTCGAAATTCATTTCTGCCCGGACCGCTGGCGGTAGAGCTCCGCGACCTGCTGGGCACAGGCGTCGGGATTTTTGAGGATAGTCCTCCCCCAGTAGGTCAAAACGGCCCACCCGTGAGTTTGCAGGAAGTTCCGCTTCTGGGCGTCCAATTCGAGGACGTCTGGGTGAGCGTGTACGGAAAAACCATCGCAGTATACGGCTAGCTTGATGTCGGGCCAGCAGAAATCAGGTACTGTAATCAATCGGCCCTGTTCGTCGAAGATCTCATACTCGCGCTCGCCCTCGGGAACCCCCGCGCGACCCAGAGCAGCGCGCAGCGGTTCCTCAATCTCGCCCTTGGGATAGCGGCGCACCTTGGGGTCGGAGCCAGAAGCCCGGGCCTGCAACATGTCCTGCAACGCTTTCATGCCGGCCCCATACTTTGCCTCGATGGGAGACACCCTTTCCAACGCGGACAGATCCACAAGCAAGTCGCGGATTTGATCCTTATCGAAGAACGCGTGCCAGCGTTGGTTGCGATAATGTTTAAGGCACAAATAACAGGCTTTGCGGCAATCATGCCCGTACAAACGACCAATGGCCGCCTGGGCTACCTCCGGAAGGCGTTCGGCCATCTCCTCCAAGTAACCCGCGCCCCCGGGGACGGTCTCATAAAAGACTATCTGCTCTCCTATGGAGTCTTTTAGGTTCTTGCGGACAAAAGCAGCTAACTCACCTGCTTCGAGTTCTAACAAACTGGCCGCTCCAGCTAATAGCGCCTCTGCCAAAGTAACGGCCATAATCGAGAAAGTAGATCTGCCTATAGTTTGACTGTCTTTGCGGGTTTGAACGTTTAACACCAAAACATCTGTCTGAAATTTGTATGCCAGGATGAGCGGAGCCACTTCCCCCTTGCAATGCTGCGCGTGGTATTCATTCCACTGCTTTATTTGCTGTCTCGTCCGCTCATCTTGTTCGGAATCGTTTACGTCGTAGGGCAAATGGCGCCCACAGTCCAAGCAAAGCCAGAACCGCTTCCCCACTTCAT
>JASBVW010000207.1 GCA_029961005.1 Bacillota bacterium | reverse complement strand
ACCCCGCCCGGGTGCACCGGCCAGAAGAACTCCGTTCCTCCAGCCCCCGCAGGGCTGCTAGGACCTCCGGCAGCCGGTACCGGTAGTCCTTGCCCAACTTATAGTGCGGCAGTTTCCCTTTCCTGGTATAGCTCCAGATGGTGCTCTCGCTCACTTTTAGCAACTGGGCCAGTTCGCGGGCGGTGTAAAACTCGGATCCGGACATGAGAATCACCCTACCGTATCATACCACTTGACGCAAGTATACGCAACTAAAAACAACTCAAGTCTACTTCACCCGCCACTCTTGCGGCGCCTCGGTCCGCGTCCTCTTTTTTATCTTTTAAAGAAGGATTTTCCTCCCTGTCGGCGAACTATCCCACCTAAACTATATATATCTCCGCCAGGGGAGCCCGCGGGGGCTGAGAGTGCCGGCGCGGGAAGTGCGCCGGCAGACCCTTGGAACCTGATCTGGATCATACCAGCGTAGGGAGGCGGAAATGCTTAAAGGGGATACCCTTCCACCTCCCTCCGCAGTTCCCACGGGCTGCGGAGCATTTATTTTTCCGAAAGGGGAGATGTAACGTGATTGGCAAAGTCAGCGACGAGTTTTTCCGGCGCCACATCCTGCCTCACCTGGGGGCATCCAGCCCCCTCCTGGAGGTTAAGCCGCAGATGGGGGTGGACGCCGCCGTCCTCCGGGTGGGAGAGCAGTACCTGGTGGTGGCCGAAGACCCCATCTTCCCCGCGCCGGGGCTGCCGCTGGAGTCCTTCGGCTGGTTTACCGTGCACATCGGGGCCAGCGACGTAGCCGTGCTGGGGGTCAAGCCCCAGTTCCTCTCCTACTCCCTGCTCCTGCCGCCGGGGACGCCGGAGGAGGACGTGGCTGCCATCGTCCGCTCCATTAGCGCAGCCTGCCGGGAGCTAGACATCGCCATCGTGGGCGGGCACACCGGCTACTACCCCGCGGTCACCGTGCCTACCATCGGCGGGGTGACCGTCTTCGCCTTGGCCGACCGGGTGATCAGCCCCGCCGGCGCCCGGCCGGGGGACCGGCTCCTGCTCACCAAGGGGGCGGCCGTGGAGGCGGCAGGGCTCCTGGCCGCCGTCTTCGGCGAAGAGATGCGGCAGGCCGGCATCTCGGAGGAGACGGTGTGCGAAGCCGCCGCCCAGGTCTACCAGATGTCGGTGGTCAAGGATGCCCTGACGGCCGCGGCCGCCGGCGGCGTCCACGCCATGCACGACGCCACCGAAGGCGGAGTGCTGCGGGGCGTCTACGAAATGGCGGAGGCCGCCGGCCTCGGGGTGCGGTTGGACTTGGCCCGCGTTCCCATCTCCCCCGCTACCGCCGCCACCTGCCGCTACTTCGGGATAGACCCCCTGGCGGCCATCAGCGAGGGCACCCTGGTGCTGGCTGTAGCCCCCGAGTCGGTGGCCGACGTCCTCTCGGCCTTGCGCCGCGCCAAGATTACGGCCGCCGAAGTGGGAGTCTTTCTGCCGGCGGCGGAGGGCAAGGTGGTCGTCCGGGCGGACGGCTCCTCCGCTCCTCTCTTCCCCCCGGAGGTGGACCCCTTCTGGGAGGTCTTCTTCCGCCGCCTGGGCGCCGCTCCGGAGGCCACGGGGCCCGGAGGGGCAGAAAGGGGGGCGTACCCCGCCCCGGTTTCCCCTGGCACACCTGCCGGCGCTTCTTCCTCTGAGGGCGCCGACACCGCCACCCCCGCAGGGGTGCTGGCCAACCTGCGGGCCGCCGCCCAGCGGCTGGTTCAGGGCCCCATCGCCCACCTCATTCCGGAGGTGCAGTCCAACCTTCTGATGGCCCTGCCCGGCGCCCGCACCGCGGATGAGGTGGCAGCCTTTCCGGGGCGGCTGGTCCGGTACAAAAATGAGGTGCGCGTCTTGGGCGAGCCCGAATTTGGGGCCTCCCGCTACATGGCCCGGGTCGTCCTGGCTGCCCTTTCCCGCCGGCCGGACCTGCGGGCCGCCATGAACATCCGCTACTCGGAGGAGGTCATCGCCGCCTGCCAGGAGCTGGGCTTTGCCGTGGCCTCCTTTGAGCGGGCGGACGAGCCGGAGGAGTTTCGCCGGAACCCGGCCTACGCCTCCCTGGAGTGGGGTACCCTGCACGCCATCGATGAAGCCCTCAGCCAGGGCCGGCCCGTGCCTGAGGTGATCTACGACCGGGGCGGCTGGCGGCTGGAGCCGGTGGTGCGGGTGCTGGGCCGAGACGCCCTGGAGGTGGCGGAGAAGGTCCTGGCCATCGCCCGCCGCACCGCCCTCCCCGCGCCGGGGCCCGAAGACGCCCTGATCGTGGTAGACGTGCAGAACGACTTTTGCCCCGGCGGAGCCCTGGCCGTGCCGGAGGGGGACCGGGTGGTCCCGGCCCTCAACCGCTGGATCGAGGCCTTCCGCGCCGCCGGCCGCCCGGTGGCGTACACGCAGGACTGGCACCCGGCCGGTCACTGCTCCTTCCAAAGCCAGGGCGGCCCCTGGCCCGCCCACTGCGTGCAGGGGACGGCCGGGGCGGCCCTCCACCCCGCCCTCCGGGTGGAAGGCACCCTCTTCCGCAAAGGCTTTCTCCCGGAAAAGGAGGCCTACAGCGGCTTCCAGGCCTACCGGGCCGAGGGCGACGGGGTGGGCTCTCAGCCCCTGGCTGAATGGCTGAAGGGGCACGGCGTCCGGCGGGTCTTCATCGGCGGCTTGGCCACCGATTACTGCGTGCGCGCCACGGCGGAGGATGCACTGGCGGAGGGGCTGGAGGTCTTCCTCCTGCGGGAGGGCATGCGGGCCGTGGACGTCCGGCCGGGGGACGGTGAGCGGGCCCTGCAGGAGCTGGAGGAGCGCGGCGCGCGCGTAATTTGAGGCAATCGGCCAGGCACTGGGTCCGGGGGCGAGCCCACCCCTCACCTCGACCGGCGGCCTTCCCTCCACAACCGGAGGGCGCGCCGAGCGCGGTAGGCGATCCAGCGGCTGGGCCGCCCCTTGCGCTCCCGCGCCGTGTGCATGTTGGAGACCTCGCGCTCCAGAAGCCAGCGCCCATCCGCCCTGCGCCTGGCCTCCAGCAGGGTGACGGCCTCGTCCAACAGCCAAGCCAAAACTGGATCGTCTACCGCGGGGGCGGGCATGGGATCACTCCTCTCTGGGTGCACTACTTTCCCGCCCCGCGGGGAGAATCCTTCCTTACGAAAGATACAGGCATAATCCTGGCAACTAAAGTCTGCCGGAAAACTTTGGAGAAGGAGATTCTCCTTCTACTAATGAAGAGAATAGCAAGGCCTAATAGACCGGTAAAAAATCACTGCGAGATCGGGGTGAAAGGTATGTCTATCGAACAACACTTCGATATTGCGTTTATTGCCGGTCTAGCTCTGCGGGAAAAACAAATTCAGCAAAACTATCGGCCTGTCATCGCTGTACATAAATGGTTTGCCCGTCGTCCGGGAACCCTGTTTCGTTGGCTTATTCTTTCCGAATTTGGCGGGAAACCAGTCAGAGAAACTTTCTTCTGTTCGAATAACCTTAAAGGAATCCATATAGCCAATCCCTTTATGGGCGGAGGAACACCGCTCATCGAAGCAAATCGCCTAGG
>JASBVW010000206.1 GCA_029961005.1 Bacillota bacterium | reverse complement strand
GCGATGACCGCGCCCCGGCGCCCGCAGGCCTGGCGGATGGCCAGGCGCTCCAAGCGCCGGAAACCGGCCTCTCCCCCTCAGCCCACAACTGGGGAATAGTGGCCCCCGCCAGCTCCTCGACCAGCTGGTCCGTATCTATAAACGGCAGGCCGCACCGCTCGGCGATCAGGCGCCCTACCTCAGTCTTCCCCGTGCCCATGAATCCGATCAAGACCAGGTTGGCCCGGACCTTCTCCGGCGCCAGGGCTGTGCCGCCTGTAGAAACCCTTCCCAGTTCCGGAGCACCTCCTCCAAGCTATCGCCCCCGCACTTCTCCAGGGCCGCCTGAGCCAGAACCCAGGCCACCGCCGCTTCCCCCACTACGCTGGCCGCCGGGACGGCGCAGACGTCGGACCGCTCCTGAGCCGCCTCCACCGGTTCGAAGGTCCGCAGATCCAGCGAGCGCAGAGGCCGGGTAAGGGTGGGAATGGGCTTCATGGCCGCCCGGATCACCACCGGCTCGCCATTGGTGATCCCACCCTCCAGCCCCCCCGCCCGGTTGGTGGGCCGGTACCACTCGCGGTAGCCCTCCCGCTCCCGGAGCAAGAGCTCGTCGTGCACCTCGGAGCCGGGGCGTTCCGCGGCCCGGAAACCCAGTCCGATCTCCACCCCTTTGATGGCAGGGATGCTCATCACGGCCTGAGCCAGCAGCCCGTCCAGCCTGCGATCCCAGTGCACGTGGCTGCCCAGGCCGGGGGGGACGCCAAAGGCGGCCACTTCCCAAACGCCGCCCAGGGTATCGCCCCGGCGGGCGGCCTCGTCGATCGCCGCCTTCATCCGCCCCGCCACCTCCTCGTCGCCGCAGCGCAGCGGCGACGCCTCCACCTTCTCCCAGTAGGTGGACTCCTCCAGCGGCGGCAGCGGGGTCTCATCGCGTACGCCACCCACCGCCAGCACGCGGCTCCGCACTTCGATGCCCAAGCAGCGGAGCAGGAGCCGGGCTACCGCCCCCACTGCCACCCGGGCCGCCGTCTCCCGGGCGCTGGCCCGCTCCAAGACATTGCGCAGATCCACGTGCGCGTACTTGATGGCACCGGGTAAATCAGCATGGCCGGGGCGCGGTCTTGTCATCTCCCCGGCCATGGCCACCGCCTCCGAACCGGCGGCGGGCAAGGTCTCCGGATCCATGATCTCCCGCCAGTGGGGCCAGTCCCGATTCTCTATGAGGAGGGCGAGGGGACTGCCCAGCGTCTTGCCGCCTCGCAGCCCGCCCAAAAAGCGGACTCGATCCCGCTCGATCTGCATGCGCCCTCCCCGCCCGTATCCGCTCTGGCGGCGGGCCAGGTCCCGGTTGACCTCCTCCTCCGTCACGGGGAGGCCGGCCGGCAAACCCTCCACAATAGCCACCAGAGCGGGGCCGTGCGACTCACCCGCCGTCAAAAAACGCAACATCAGCCTCTCTCCCTGTTGTGATGGGGATGCGCGCGGACGGCCTCGATGGCCTTCAGCAGGGCGAGGGTCACATCCGCCTTCACCTGGCGGTCGCTTTGCGCCACGCTGGCCCGGATCTCGCCCTCTTCACTTCCCACATACCTGGCCCGCAGTTGATTGAGCGTCAGGGCCAGGATGTCCCTTCTGCAGCGCGGGCACGTACACAGTTCGCCCCGATGCTCCCGCAAATAGTCCTCCAGGGCCTGGACGGCCACATCCTCCATGAAGTTTTTCAGGCGCACGGGTCTCCCTCCTTCCGGACCCGCCTAAGGGCTGAAAATCTGGCCATTCCTTCGACGAAACCGGGAGAAATTCCTCCTCAGCCCCTCTCGCGCGCCCCGGGCCAAGCTGCCAGGGCCTCTAGCAAGGCCCGCCGCATCTCCTCCACCGGAGCCGGTTGCCCGGTCCAAAGCTCAAAGGCCCGCGCCCCTTGGTAGAGGAGCATCTGCTCGCCGGTCACGGTGGGAAGCCCCCGGGCCCGGGCCGCCCGGATCAGCGCCGTCTCGCGCGGGTTGTAAACCAGGTCGCAGACCACCAGCCCCGGCGGAAGCCAGTCGGGGTCGAGTAAAGGCGGCTCCTCAGAGTGAGGCCACATCCCCACGGAGGTAGCATTGACTAATAGCTCCGCCCCCCGGAGAGCCTCCGCCATCTCTACTCCCAGGGGAAGAGCCTCCGCCCGGCAGCCGGGAAAATGCCGGCGCACCTCCTCCACCAGGGCCTGTCCCCGCTCCGGCGTGCGGTTGACCACCGTCAAACGAGCGGCGCCCGCCCGGGCCAGCTCCAGCGCCGCCGCCCGGGCGGCCCCGCCGGCGCCCGCTATCACCGCCGTCCGGGGCAGCCGACCCAGCCCCTCCTCCAATGCCCGGCGGAAGCCGTAAGCATCCGTGTTGTGGCCCACCAGACGCCCTTTTTCCCGCACGACGGTATTCACCGCTCCCAGGAGGCGCGCCTCGGGGGAGAGCTCGTCCAGCCACTGCAGCACGGCCACCTTGTGGGGAACGGTCACGTTGGCCCCCACCGCCCCCAGGGCGCGCAGGCCGGCCACAGCCGCACCCAGCTCCTCCGCGGGCACGCGGAAGGCCAGGTAGACCAGGTCCAGGCCCGCCGTGCGGAAGGCGGCGTTTTGCATGGCAGGAGAGATCGAATGGGCCACCGGATCCCCCAACAGGGCCACCAGGCCAGTAGACGCCCCCGGCACCACTACTTTCCTCCCCCCTTCCCCACTTTAATCTCCGCTGACGGTCAGACCCTGGACGCGCACGGTCGGCGCCCCGTACCCGCCGAGGAAGCGCAGGTCGTCGGCCAGGCCGTCAATGCCCTGCAGCAACGCCAGCAAATTTCCAGCCACAGTGACGCCCCGCACGGGCCGGACCACCTGCCCGTCCCGGAGCAAAAGCCCGGCTGCCCCCAGAGAAAAGTCGCCGGAGATGGGGTTGGCGGTGTGCATGCCCAAGACTGCGGTCAGGTAGAGCGCCTCCCCGCTCTCTGCCCACAGGCGTTGGCGGCTGATGGCCCCGGGCCGAAGATAAAAGTTGGATGGCCGGACCTCCGGCGTCCCCCGGAAGGAGTTGCGCACCCCGTTGCCCGTCGACGCGACCCCATCTCGGGCTGCGGTATAGGTGTTATACAGGTAGCCGCGCAAAACCCCGTCCGCGATGAGCACGGTCTCCCGCGTGGGCACCCCCTCGTCGTCTACGGGCGCACTGGCCAAGCCGTTTTCCAGCCGGCCGTGGTCCACCAGCTGCACCAGCGGCGAGGCCACGGTCTCGCCCACCCGGCCCCGAAAGAGGGACTTGCCTTTCTGCACAGCGTCGGCCGTCAGTCCGGGGCCCAGCACCTGCAAAAACTCTGCCGCCACAAAGGGATCCAGGAGCACCGGCAGGCGACGAGTGGGGATGGTCCCGGCCCCTAAAAGGGCCACCGCTTTCTGGGCCGCCTCTTCCCCCACCTGCCGCGGCTTCAAGTCCGCATAGCGGCGGGCGCCCTGGTAGCTCCAGCCGGTTTCGGCCCCCCCTTCCCCTTCCGCCACCGCCAAGGCGTCACAAGCCACCGTGGTCCCCTCGTAGCTCGCCTGGAGGCCGCGGGAGTTGAGCAGCTGGA
>JASBVW010000205.1 GCA_029961005.1 Bacillota bacterium | reverse complement strand
CGGCACGTCGATCCGATCCACCTCCGCGCCGTAGGCTTGGCAGATGCGGGCAAAACGGTCGCCGAACTCGCCCGTCACCAGGACCAACACCGGGTCCCCGGGCGAGACCACGTTGGCCACCGCCACCTCCAGCCCTGCCGTTCCGGAGCCGGTGATGAAGAAGACTTCGGCGGTGGTGGTTTGAAAGACCTCTTTGATTCCCGTCTTCAAGCGCTCGTAAAGGGCCGTAAACTCCCCGCCCCGGTGGTTGATCATGGGGCGGATGGTGGCCCGCTGCACCCGCGGCGGCACCGGGGTCGGCCCCGGCACCCGCAGGTCAAAGTGCTCGCTCAGCAAAACTCTTCACCCCCATTGATTAGCGCGCCCCGCCCTTCACCTCTTCTCTTTGTGCTGAATCCACGGCATCATGGCGCGCAACTTTTTACCCACGGTTTCGATGAGGTGATTGGCCTCGCGCTCCTTGATGGCGTGGTAAACCGGGCGCCCGGCCTGGTTCTCCAGGATCCACTCCCGGGCAAACTCGCCGCTCTGGATCTCGGCCAGGATGCGCTTCATCTCCTGGCGGGTCTCCTCGGTGATGATCCTCTTCCCCCGGGTCATGTCGCCGTACTCAGCCGTGTCGCTGATGGAGTACCGCATCCAGCTGATGCCGCCCTCGTAGATCAGGTCCACGATCAGCTTCATCTCGTGCAGGCACTCGAAGTAGGCCACCTCAGGCTGGTAGCCGGCCTCCACCAGGGTGTCAAACCCGGCCCGGATCAGCTCCGTCAGCCCGCCGCAGAGCACCACCTGCTCCCCGAAGAGGTCGCTCTCCGTCTCCTCCCGGAAGGTGGTCTCCAGGACTCCGGCTCGGGTGCCGCCGATCGCCTTGGCGTAGGCCAGGGCCAGGTCGCGGGCCTGGCCGGTGTAGTCCTGGTGCACGGCGAAGAGGCAGGGCACTCCCGCCCCCTGCTGGTACATCCGGCGCACCAGGTGCCCGGGCCCTTTGGGAGCCACCATGAAGACGTCCACGTCCGGCGGGGGCAGAATCTGATGGAAATGGATGTTGAAGCCGTGCGAAAAGCCCAAGGCCTTGCCGGCCGTCAGGTGCGGCGCGATCTCCTTCCGGTAAAGCTCCGCCTGGACCTGATCCGGCGCCAAGACCTGAATGATCTGGGCGACCCGGGCCGCCTCCCCGGTGGGCAGCACCTTGAACCCGTCGGCCTCGGCCTTGCTCCAGGACTGGCCGCCCTCCCGCAGGCCCACCACCACCGAGACGCCGCTGTCCCGCAGGTTCTGGGCCTGGGCATGCCCCTGGGAACCGTAGCCGATGACCGCCACCGTCTTTCCCCGCAACACCTCCAGGCTCGCATCCTGATCGTAGTACACCTTGGCCATCCTTCTTCTCTCCTCCCCTGAGCACTGCTGGTTTATTTTTCTGCGGCTGCTCAGCCGCGCACGCCCTTGGGACCGCGCACCATGGCGATCTTGCCCGTCCGCACCATCTCCCGGATGCCGTAGGGGCGCAAAAGCTGGATCATGGCCTCCACCTTGGACTCGTCGCCCGTCACCTCAATGATGAGCGACTTTTCGTTGACGTCCACGATCTTGGCCCGGAAGATGTCCACCACCTGGAGGATCTCGGAGCGGTGCGGCGGCTCGGCGGAGACCTTGATCAGGGCCAGCTCGCGGCTGACGGCGTCATCCTGGGTGATGTCGCTCACCTTGAGGACGTCGATGAGCTTGTGCAACTGCTTGGTGATCTGCTCGAGGGTCCGCTCGTCGGCTCGGGCCACGATGGTCATGCGCGAGACCGCCGGGTCCTCCGTCTCACCCACCGCCAGGCTGTCGATGTTGAAGCCCCGCCGGCTGAAGAGGCCCGCCACCCGGGCCAGCACGCCGGGCTGATTGTTGACCAGTACCGCCAGGGTGTGTTTCACCTTTGCTCACCTCCGCCCAGCATCTGGTGGATGGGTTGATTCGGAGGAACCATGGGCATCACGTCCTCCTCCCGCTCCACGACAAAGTCCAGGACCACCGGTCGGTCCGTCACCCGCAGGGCCTGCTCCAGGGCCGGTCGGACCTCTTCCTCTTTCTCGACGCGCAAACCCACCGCCCCGTAGGCCTCGGCGAGCTTGACGAAGTCGGGGTTGGAGCGCAGGCAGGTGCAGGAGTAACGCCGCCGGTAAAAGAGGGCCTGCCACTGGCGGACCATCCCCAGGAACTGGTTGTTGAGGATGGCGATCTTGATGGGCAACCGGTTGCAGACGGCCGTGGCCAGCTCCTGGATATTCATCTGAAAGCTCCCGTCGCCGGCGATATCGATGACCAGGGCATCCGGCCGGCCGATCTGGGCGCCGATGGCGGCCGGGAAGCCGAAGCCCATGGTCCCCAACCCACCTGAGGTGACCAGGGTGCGCGGCCGGTCGAACTTGTAATACTGGGCCGCCCACATCTGGTTCTGCCCCACCTCGGTGGTGATGACGGTGGGCCGGTCCTTGGTCAGCTCGTAGATCTGCTCCACCACGTACTGGGGCTTCAGGCGCCCGGGCACGCGGCGGTAGCTGAGGGGGTACTTCTCCTTCCACTCCTGGATGGTCCGGTGCCACTCCTTCACGGCCGGATTGGGGATGGGCGTCCCCTCCTCCTTGAGCCGGCGCAGCCGGTGGATCAGGGCCTGCAGGACCAGGCGGGCGTGGCCCACGATGGGAACGTCCACCCGCACGTTCTTGCCGATCTCCGCCGGGTCGATGTCCACGTGGATCACCCGGGCGCGGGGGGCAAACTCCGAGGCCTTGCCGGTCACCCGGTCGTCAAACCGAGCCCCCACCGCGATGAGCAGGTCGCACTCGGTCACGGCGTAGTTGGCGTAGGCGGTGCCGTGCATGCCCAGCATCCCCAGGGAGAGGGGGTGCGTCCCGGGAAAGACCCCCAGACCCATGAGGGTCATGGTGACCGGCAGCTGCGCCAGCTCCGCCAGCTCCCGCACCTCGTCGGCCGCCCCGGCGGTGACAGCCCCTCCCCCTACGTAGAGGACGGGGCGCTTCGCCTCGGCGATGGCCCGGGCCGCCTGGACGATCTGGCGGGGATGCCCCTCCAGGGTGGGCTTGTAGCCCGGAAGGTTCACCGCCTCCGGATAGGAGTAGTCCCCCTTGGCGATGGTCACGTCCTTGGGCAGGTCCACCAGCACCGGCCCCGGCCGGCCCGTGGTAGCCAGGTGGAAGGCCTCCTTGATCACCCGCGGCAGGTCGCGCACGCTCTTGACCAGGTAGTTGTGTTTGGTGATGGGCAGCGTGATCCCGGTGATGTCGGCTTCCTGGAAGGCGTCGGTGCCGATGAGGCCGGTGCCTACCTGGCCGGTGAAGGCGATGAGCGGAACGGAGTCCATGTAGGCGTTGGCGATCCCGGTGACCAGGTTCGTAGCCCCCGGCCCCGAGGTGGCAAAGACCACCCCCGGCTTTCCCGTCACGCGGGCGTAGCCGTCGGCGGCGTGGGCCGCCCCTTGCTCGTGCCGCGTCAGGATGTGCCGGATGGGCGAGTCAAAGAGGGCGTCGTAGACCTCCATGATGGCGCCACCCGGGTAGCCGAAGACGACCTC
>JASBVW010000204.1 GCA_029961005.1 Bacillota bacterium | reverse complement strand
TGGGGACATTTTCTCAGTCCCGTTACAGGGTGACAATATCATTGTCCCGTGACAGGGGCGAGGGTTAATATTGACGGCCCTGCTCAAATATGATAAACTGTTCACCGCAAGCAGAAGCCATCCGCTTCTCACCCGACCGCGCCGTACTCCGCTTGAAGGGCGGGGAGGAGGTTGTGGTTCGGGTTCAGCCCCGGTTGCTTGGCGACTAAACAGCACGTCTAGAGGCGGGTGGTCGTGGCCCGCCTTTTTCAGTTTCAAGCCTGGAGGTGGAAGGTATCAACAGCGACCACAAGGAGTTGCGCATCAACACAGAGATCCGCGTCAAAGAGGTGCGGGTCATCGACGAAACCGGGACCCAGCTGGGGATCATGCCGACCCGGGAAGCGCTGAGGCTGGCGGAGGAGAAGGAGCTGGACCTGGTGGAGGTGGCCCCCACGGCCAAGCCGCCGGTCTGCCGGATCATGGACTATGGCCGGTACAAGTATGAGCAGAGCCGGCGGGAACGGGAGGCCCGTAAAAAGCAGAAGATCGTCTCACTCAAAGAGATCCGCATGACGCCCAAGATCGAAGAACACGATTTTTCTGTGAAGGTGCGCAGCGCGGAAAAGTTCCTTCAGGCTGGGGATAAGGTCAAGGTGGCCGTGCGGTTTCGCGGGCGCGAGGTGGTCCACTCCGACCTGGCCAAGGCCAAGCTGGACGAGTTGGCGGCCCTGGTTAAAGAGGTCGGAACGGTGGAGCGCGAGCCGAGGATCGAGGGCCGCACCATGATCATGATCCTGGCCCCCAAACACAACTGAGCCGGCGTGCCGGCCGCATCAGCTTAAGGAGGAGAAGCACCATGCCGAAGATGAAGACCCACCGGGGGGCAGCCAAGAGGTTTCGCCTCACCGCACGGGGGAAGATTGTCAAGAAGCGCTCTTTCCACAGCCACCTTCTGGAGACCAAGAGCCCTGCGCGCAAGCGCCGCCTGAGGAAGGCCGGCCTGATCAGCGATGCGGATGCGCCGCGGGTGAGAAGGCTTTTGCCTTATGCCTAAAAGAAATTTTTTGAGAAAGGATGATCTTCTATGCCGCGCGCCAAAGGCGGTGTGGTGACACGCCGTCGCCATAAAAAGATTCTCAAGATGGCCCAGGGCTACTGGGGGGCTAAGAGCAGGATCTTCCGGGCAGCCAACCCCCAGCTTTTGAAGTCTCTGGCTTACGCGTATATCCATCGCCGCACTAAGAAACGCGAGTTCCGCAGCCTCTGGGTGGCCAGGATTAACGCCGCCGCCCGGAGTCAGGGGCTTTCTTACAGCCTTTTTATCAGCGGCCTCCGCAAGGCGGGGGTGGAGATCAACCGCAAGATGCTGGCGGACCTGGCGGTACGGGACGAGAAGGCCTTTGGCGATCTGGTGGCCGTGGCGAAGCGGCAGCTCAAGGGCTAAAAGTTGCATCATCCGGCACAAGGCCGGAGCGGGGGCGAGTGCCCCTTTTTTACTTGGCGTGTGCGGAGGTGAGGGTTTATCTTTTCCTTCCAGGAGGGGGAGTTGTTGACGTCAGAAACCCGGCGGGTCTCGGTTCTGACCCCGCCCCGGGTGCTGGCCATCGGCTTTGCCCTAATCATCCTTACAGGAGCGGCCCTGCTCAGCTTGCCTTTGGCTGCGGCTGACGGCCGCCCCCTTCCCTTTTTGGACGCTCTTTTTACGGCCACTTCTGCCACCTGCGTCACCGGGCTGGTGGTGGTAGACACGGGCACCCGCTTCTCCACCTTTGGCCAATTGGTGATTCTTGCCTTGATCCAGATCGGCGGTTTGGGGTTTATGGCCGTGGCCACCATTATCATGGTGCTGCTGGGCCGCCGGATTACCCTGCGGGAGCGCCTGCTCATCCGGGAGGCGTTCAACCAGGTTTCCCTGGCGGGGATGGTGGCCCTGGTCAAGGCCGTGATCCTTCTCACCCTGGCCATAGAATTGAGCGGCGCCTTTCTCCTTTCCCTGGACTTCGTCCCCCGCTTCGGCTGGGGGAGGGGGCTCTATTACAGCCTCTTTCATGCCGTTTCGGCCTTTAACAATGCCGGTTTTGACCTGATGGGCGGCTTCCGGAGCTTGACTGCCTTTGTGGCCAACCCCCTGGTGAGTTTGACCATAGCGGGGCTCCTCATCATCGGTGGCCTGGGTTTTTCCGTGTTGATCGAGGTCCTGCATTTGCGCTCCTTTCGCTGCCTCTCCCTGCACGCCAAACTGGTCCTGATCACCACGGCTCTTTTACTCCTGACAGGGTTGGTGGCGGTTCTGACGCTGGAATGGGGCAACCCGCGTACCCTGGGCCCCCTGCCCTTCGGGGTGCGGCTTTTGGCCTCCTTCTTCCAAGCGGCCACTCCCCGGACCGCCGGCTTTAATACCCTGGAGATCGGCAGTTTGAGGCCGGCCACTTTGCTGGTCTTGATCGTCTTGATGTTCATCGGCGCCTCCCCTGGCTCCACCGGGGGCGGGGTGAAGACCACCACCGTCGGCACCCTGGTTGCCACCGTCTGGGCCACGGTGCGGGGGCAAGAGGAGATCGGATTCTTCCAGCGGCGCATCCCGGTGGAGTCGGTTCTGCGCGCCCTGGCTATTGTTGTCCTCTCCCTTTGCTTTTTGTTGGCGGTTACCCTGGCTCTGACCATCGTGGAGCCTTTCCCGTTTTTGTCCTTGCTCTTTGAGGCCACCTCGGCCTTTGGCACCGTCGGCCTTTCCACGGGGATCACCCCTTATCTGAGCAAGGCCGGCCGGGTGCTGCTGATCGTGCTCATGTATACCGGGCGCTTGGGGCCCTTGACTTTGACCGTGGCCATGGCCCACCGCGGAAAGGCCGTGGCCGTAAAACATCCAGAAGAGAAGATAATCGTAGGCTAGCGGGAGGCGACCGAGTGTGAAGCAATTTGCCGTGATCGGTTTGGGCCGCTTCGGCTCCAGCGTGGCCCGCACCTTGGCGCGAGCCGGGGCGGAGGTGCTGGCCATCGACAGCGAGGAGGAGCGGGTACAGGAGATGGCGGCGGTGGTGACGCACGCCGTCCAGGCAGACGCCACGGACGAAGAAGCCTTAAAGGCCTTAGGGGTGCGCAACGTGGACGTGGCGGTGGTCAGCATCGGCCAAGACATGGAGGCCAGCATCATGGCCACCCTCATCCTCAAAGAATTGGGGGTCAAGAGCATCGTGGCCAAGGCCTTGAATGACTTGCACGGCAAGGTCCTGGCTAAAGTGGGCGCTGACCGGGTAGTCTATCCGGAGCGCGACATGGGGATGCGGGTGGCGCACAGCCTCCTCTCGGGCAACTTTCTGGACTATATCGAGCTGGCACCTAATTACAGCATAGTGGAGCTGGTGGCGGGGCCGGAGTTTCACCACAAGACCCTGCGCGAGCTGGGTTTGCGGGCGCGTTACGGTATTAACATCATGGCCATCAAGCGCGGAGAGGAGATCAAGGTCTCCCCGGGCGCGGAGGATATAATCATGGAAGGCGACGTCCTGGTGGCTATGGGTGAGGACCGGCAACTGGAGAAGCTGCAAAATCGGTGAGCCATGGGGATGGAGAGACGAGCGGGAGCGCACCATCCG
>JASBVW010000203.1 GCA_029961005.1 Bacillota bacterium | reverse complement strand
GGAAATGGCGCCGGAGAACGTTCAGCACCTCCTCGCGCGGCAGGCCGGTCCCCAGGTTGGAAGTCATGATGATCACGGTGTTCTTGAAGTCCACCGTCCTCCCCTGGGCGTCGGTCAGCCGGCCGTCGTCCATGATCTGCAGCAGCACGTTGAAGACGTCCGGGTGCGCCTTTTCGATCTCATCGAAGAGGACCACGCTGTAAGGGCGGCGCCGCACGGCCTCGGTCAACTGGCCGCCCTCTTCGTAGCCCACATATCCCGGCGGAGCGCCCACCAGGCGCGAGACGGTGTGCTTCTCCATGTACTCGGACATGTCCAGCCGGATGAGGGCGTTCTCGTCGTTGAAGAGGAACTCGGCCAGCGCCCGGGCCAGCTCCGTCTTGCCCACGCCCGTGGGCCCCAGGAAGATGAAGGAACCGATGGGCCGGTTGACGTCCTTCAGCCCCGCCCGGGCGCGGCGCACCGCCTCGGAGATGGCGGCCACGGCCTCATCCTGCCCGATGACCCGCTGGTGCAGGTATTCTTCCATCTTCAGGAGCTTCTGGGCCTCCGTCTCCAGCATGCGCGTGACCGGGATGCCGGTCCAGCGGGAGACCACCGCGGCCACGTCCTCCTCGGTCACCTCGGCTCGGCCTTCGCCGGCCTTGGTCTTCCAGCGCTCGGCCAGCTCTTCTTTCTTCTTCTTCAGCTCCTCCTCGCGCCGGCGCAGCTCGATGGCCTTTTCGTAGTTCTCGCTCTTCACCGCCGCCTCTTTCTCTCGCTCGATCTTTTCCAGTTCGCGGTCAATCTCCTTCAGGTCCGAAGGGGTAGAGGTGGCCCGGAGCCGCACCCGGGCGGCCGCTTCGTCGATCAAGTCGATGGCCTTATCCGGCAGGTAGCGGTCGGTGATGTAGCGGGCGGAGAGCTCCGCCGCCGCAGTCAGGGCCTCATCGGCGATCTTCACCCGGTGGTGGGCCTCGTAGCGGTCCCGCAGACCCCGCAGAATGGCGATGGTTTGCTCCACCGTAGGCTCGCCCACCAGCACCGGCTGGAAGCGCCGCTCCAGGGCGGCGTCCTTTTCGATGTACTTGCGGTACTCATCCAGGGTAGTGGCCCCTACGCACTGCAGCTCACCCCGGGCCAAGGCCGGCTTCAGCATGTTGGCGGCGTCGATGGCCCCCTCGGCCGCCCCGGCCCCGACGATGGTGTGCAGCTCGTCGATGAAGAGGATCAAGCCGTGAGAGGCCCGGCGTATCTCATCCATCACCGCCTTGAGCCGCTCTTCGAACTCACCGCGGTATTTGGTTCCCGCTACCAGGCCGGAGAGGTCCAGGGCCAGGACCCGCTTGCCGGCCAGGCTCTCCGGCACCGCCCCTTGCACGATGCGCTGGGCCAAACCTTCCACGATGGCCGTCTTACCCACCCCGGGTTCCCCGATGAGCACCGGGTTATTCTTCGTCCGGCGGCTGAGGATCTCGATGACCCGCTGAATCTCCTCCTCGCGCCCGATCACCGGGTCCAGCTTGTTCTCTCGCGCCAGCTTGGTCAGGTCGCGGCTATACCGGCTCAGCGTGGGGAATTTCGGATCCACCTCCGGCTCCTCGACCTCCTCTCGGCCGAGGGCCTCCAGGGCCTTGGCGCGAACCTCCTCCGGAGAGACCTTGAGTTCTCGGAAGACCCGGCCGGCTCCGCTCTCTTCCTCCTCCGTCAAGGCCAGGAGGAGGTGTTCAGGGCCCACGTAGTTGTCGCGCAGCCTCCGCGCCTCCTCCCAGGCGGCCTCCAGCATTCGCTTGGCGTTGGGGGTCATGGTGGGTTCTTTCCGCCGCCCTTTCTCGCCGCGGCCGGCCACGCGTTGAATAGCCTCGTGGATGGCCTCCGGCTTGACCCCCAGTTCAGCCAGTACTTTGGCGGCTGCGCCCCCCTCCTGGGCCACGCCCAGCAGGATATGTTCCGTGCCGATGTAGTCGTGCCCTAGCTCCTCGGCCTCTCTCCGCGCAGCTCGCAGAACCCGGCGGGCTTCCTCGGTAAACCGCTCAAACAAGCTGCTCCTCCCAGCCACCTGGACCCCCGGGAAAAAGTCCTGGAAGAACCCCGCCAGATCGAAGCCCCGGCTCAAGAAGTCCCCCCCCAGGCCGATTCCTTCTTCCCGGGCGCAGTAATCGCAGAGAAACCGCTCGGTCTTGCGCCCGTTGATGATCTCCGTGATGCGGGTAGTCGCCTCCCGCTCCCCACAGCGCTCACACCTCATCTCGTCCACCTCCTCGCCGGCTTTTCGGCCGGCTGAAGAAAAGGCCCGGAGCAGGACCTCCGGGCCCTCCTGCTTAAGATTTTTATTGAATCTTGACCTTGACCGACTTGGACTTGCCGGGGCTCGCCTTGGGGATGGTGATCTCCAGCACGCCGTTCTTGAAGGTGGCCTTGCTCTCCTCCGGCTTCACCTCTACCGCCAGGGGCAGCCGGCGCATAAAGGAGCCGTAGCTGCGCTCTCGCCGGTAGTAGTTGTGCTTCTCCACCTCCCGGTCGTGCTGGACCTCGCCCTTGATGGTGACGGAGTCCGGGTCCACCGTGATGTCGATATCCTTCTGGTCGATGCCCGGCAGATTGGCTTTGATCACCACGGCGTCGTCAGTCTCGTACATGTCCACCGAGGGCTGCCAAACCCGGGGGGCCACCTCCCGGCGCTCCGGGGCGGGCAGGGCCTCGCGCCGTCCTCGCCACCAGAAGTCCTCAAAAAGCCGGTTCATCTCCTCCCTCAGACTCTCCAGCTCAGCGAACGGATCCCAACGCATGATCATTTCTCGCTCCTCCTTCCCAAATTATTCTTGCTTTAACTTGCATGCCGCTCTCCTCAGCACGCCGTCACTCCACACCCGAACCGGTCGCCCTTTCACCTACTCCTCGTCCGGAGCCAGGGACTCTTCGGTCACCACCGAACGCCGGGATTCCTCCATCTGCAGGATCACCTTCACCCCGGCCAGATTGACCTTGAGTTCCTGGGTGAGGTAGACGATGCGGCGCAGCACCTCTACGTCGTACTGGGAATAAAGGCGTATGTTGCCGCGACTCCTGGCAGGGCGGATCAGCCCCACCTCCTCGTAAAACCGGAGGGTGCGGGGGCAGAGCCCCACCAGCTCTGAGACCACTCCAATCGTATAGACTGGCCGTTTAGGGTCGATTTGTTGCATCTCTTTCTTCATCGGAGGAAACCTCCCCTTCGGCGCCTCCTCTCTCCTGGTCCGGCCGGGTTTCCGTGGAAGCAGGACCAGTTCCTGCTATTGATTATAAACACCTCCTGCAATTTTGTCAAGAAACCTCTACTGATTACTGGAAGTTTCCTCTGGTGGGAGGCAAAAAAGAACCGCCCGAGGACCAACCTCGGGCGGTCTTCCTTTTAGTGCAAGGGTCTGGCTCTGATCGCAGTATTCGCCAGAACCCCGGTGAATCATGGTGGGCGAAACAGGACTCGAACCTGTGACCCCCTACATGTGACGCAGGTGCTCTACCAGCTGAGCTATTCGCCCCTTTGAGTGTATTTTTATTTTAGCACCCCGCGCGGGCGAATGTCAAGAATGGCACCCCCAAGGGGATTCGAACCCCTGCCGCCGCCGTGAAAGGGCGGTGT
>JASBVW010000202.1 GCA_029961005.1 Bacillota bacterium | reverse complement strand
CTGGCCCCGGTGATCCCCACCGCATAACCCTTCACCGGTCGCTTCATAGCCTGACCGCCGCCCAGGTGCAGAGGAGAAAGAGCAGGCTCACCAGACCGTTCACCCGGAAGTAGGCGGTGTGGAGCCTGGACAGGTCGCGCACCGAGATGATCAGGTGCTCCACCGTCAGGAGAGCGGCCGCCAGCAGCACCCCCAGCCAGTAGAAGAGGTTGAGCCGCAGGAGCAGGCCCGCGCCGGCGAAGAAGGCCACCGTCAGGAGGTGGAAAGCCGCCGACCAGATGAGGGCAGCCCGCCGGCCGAAGACGGCCGGGATGGAGTAGAGCCCTTCCTGGCGGTCGGCCTCCTCATCCTGCAGGGCGAAGATGATGTCAAAGCCGGCCACCCAGGTGGCCACGGCCAGCCCCAAGACCAGGGCGGGGAGCTCGATCCGCCCCGCCACCGCCAGCCAGCCCGCCACCGGGGAGAGGCCCAGGGCCAGCCCCAGGACGCCGTGGGTCCACCAGGTGAAGCGCTTGGTGTAGGAGTAGAACATGATGAAGGCCAGGGCCAGAGGGCTCAAGAGAAGGCACAGGCGGTTGAGCTGCGCCGCCGCCAGAAAATACGCCCCGGCAGCCAGGAGGATTCCCAGCCACACCTCGCCCCGCGAGAGCAACCCCCGTGGTAGGATGGCCCCGGCGGTGCGGGGGTTGCGGGCGTCAAACTCCACGTCGATCAACCGGTTGAAGGCCAGGGCCACCGTCCGCGCCCCCACCATGGCCACCACGATCCAGAAGACCTGCCACGCCGTCAGCCGCCCCTGGCTCCCCAGCAGCGCCCCTACGAAGGCGAAGGGGAGGGAGAAGACCGACTCGTGAAAATCGATCATGCGCAGGTAAAGGACGACTTTTTCCCGCACCGTGCGGGGCGGGCTCAGGGTTTCTGCAGCTTCGCTCATGGGATCCCATACTCCTTCCAGCGCCGCGTCACCCGCTCCACGATCTCCTGGCTCATCTTGATCTCCTCCGGCCACGGGCGGGCGAAGCCTTCCGAAGGCCACTTGCGCGTGGCGTCGATGCCCACCTTCGACCCGTAGCGGGGCAGGGGAGAGGCGTGGTCCAGGGTCTCAATCGGCCCTTTGACGATGCTGAGATCGCGGGCGGGGTCTACATGATTGAAGACCTTCCACGCCACCTCGGAGAGGTCCTGCACGTTGACGTCCTCGTCCACCACGATGATAACTTTAGTATACATCATCTGCCCCAAACCCCAGAGGGCGTGCATGACCTTCTGGGCGTGGCCCGGGTAGCTCTTGCGGATAGAGACGATGGCGCAGTTGTGAAAAACCCCTTCCAGCGGGAGGTTGAGGTCCACAATTTCCGGCAGCTGGACCTTGAGCAGGGGTAAGAAGATGCGCTCCGTGGCCTTGGCCATGAAGCAGTCTTCCATGGGAGGCCGTCCGACCACCGTGGCGGGGTAGATAGGGCGGCGGCGGTGCGTGATGCAGGTGAGGTGAAAGACGGGGTACTCATCCGCCAGGGAATAGTAACCGGTGTGGTCCCCGAAGGGGCCCTCCACCCGCCGCTCCTCCGGGTCCACATACCCCTCCAGGACGATCTCCGCATGGGCGGGCACCTCCAAATTGACCGTCCGGCAGCGCACCATCTCCACCGGGGCCTGGCGCAAAAAGCCGGCGAAGACCATCTCGTCGATGCCGCGGGGCAGCGGGGCAGTGGCGGCGTAGGTGGTAGCGGGGTCGGTGCCGATGGCCACCGCCACCTCCAGGCGCTGGCGGCGCCGCTCCGCCTCTCGGTAGTTCTCCGCCCCGTCCTTGTGGATGTGCCAGTGCATCCCGGTCGTCCGGCTGTCGAAGACCTGCAGGCGGTACATCCCGGCGTTGCGCCGGCCGGTGGCGGGATCGCGGGTGAAGACCAGAGGCAAGGTGATGAAGCGCCCCGCGTCCAGGGGCCAGCACTTGAGGATGGGGAACTTGTCCAGGGAGGGTTCCTCCATTACCACTTCCTGGCAGGGCCCGCTGGAGACTATCCGGGGGAAGAAGCTGCGGGCCGCCGCCAGGCGCCCCAGGGCCTTGAGCCGGGCACCGCTCCCGATGGCGAAGGGCAGCTCCAGGTATTCCTCCACCCGCCGGGCGATCTCGTCCAGGGAGGAGACCTCCAAAGCCAGGGCCATGCGGCGCAGAGAGCCGAAGGCATTGGTCAAGACGGGGACGTCATACCCCCGCACATTTTCGAAGAGCAGGGCCGGCCCTCCCCGCTTGGAGACCCGGTCCGTGATCTCGGTGATCTCCAGCTCCGCGTCCACCTCTGCCTGGACGCGCACCAGTTCCTGCTCTGCCTCCAGGCGCGCCATGAACTCCCGCAGGTCTTTGTACGCCACGGCTTCGACCCCTTCGCCAAACTTCTACTTTAGTAGCTATGCCTCTCTATATTTGGCAAGTGCCGGGGCAATTCCTGCTCCTCCGGCCAGGTATTCTCTCCCTCGCTACTCCCGCGGGGCCTTAAGCCGCAGCCGCGGCGTAAACTCTAGGCGTCGGGAAGAGGCCTCTCCCGCCACCCCTTCTGCTCCTGGTCCCGGCGGAGGGGTGCCGGGCGGGGCGCCTCCTGCAAGGCCAGGAGCTCGGAGACAGTGACGATGCGGTAGCCCTGCCGCTGCAGGCCTTCGATGACCAGCGGCAGGGCCTGAGCCGTCTGCTTGCAGGTGTCGCTGGCGTGCATGAGGATGATGTCGCCGGGATGAGCCTTCTTCAGGACCCGGCTGACAATCCGCTCTACCCCCGGGTTCTTCCAGTCCAGAGAGTCGGTATCCCACATGATCACCCGGTAACCCAGCTCCTCCGCCACCCGGACCACCTTCTGGTCGTAGTCGCCGTTCGGGGTGCGGAGGAGCCGGGGTGCCCGGCCGGTCACCTCAAGGATGTTGCGGTGGGCCTTCATGATCTCCAGGCGAATGGCTTCGGGGGAGAGGCGGGACAGGTTGACGTGCCGGTAGCCGTGGCTTCCGATCTCATGCCCGTCGGCGGCGATGCGCCGAGCGATCTCGGGATGGATCTTCACCCAGGGGCCGGAGAGGAAGAAGGTCACCCTCAAGCCGTAGTCCTTCAAGACCTCCAGCACCGGCCCGGGGGTGTTGTGCCCCCAGCTCAGGTCGAAGGTGAGAGCTACCACCCTCTCCCGGGTGGGTACGCTGTAGATGGCCATGGCGCGCCAGACCGCAAAGCGATGGGCGTACCAGAGCCACCCCCCTCCCGCAACCAGGGCGGCCAGCAGCAATATCCCCGCCGCGGCCCGCCTCAGCCCCGGCGGGAAAGAAAAGAACAGGATCTTCATCTCCCCTCCCCCCTCCGCACTTCATATCTATGCCGCAGCGGCCCATATAATTTCTTGATCGCCCAAAACAGCGAGGGAGAAAGGCGGGGGAACAAGGGGACGTGGAGAGTAAGCAGCCTTTTTACTCGATCATCAGGCTGGTCCTCCTCAGACCCGGCCCCGGCCTTTTGGCCTTGGCGGCCGCCGCAGCCTGCACCTGGCTGGTCGCGTGGAACCACAGCCCAGCCCCTCTACCCCCTCCGCGCCCGGCGCCGCCCCTGCAGGGGCGGGTGGTGGTCATCGATCCGGGCCACGGAGGC
>JASBVW010000201.1 GCA_029961005.1 Bacillota bacterium | reverse complement strand
CAGCAGGGGATCGGCCCCTACCGCCTCCGCCGCCGCCTCGGCCAGGTTGCCCACCATAATGCTGTGGTGGTAGGTACCCGGGGCCTTCAGGAGAAGGCTCTTCAATAAAGGATGATTGGGGTTAGAGAGTTCCAGGAGGCGCACAGAGGAAGTAATGCCGAAGATGCTCTCCAGGTAAGGCAAAGAGCCGATAGTAAAAATGGAAGAGACGATGCCGTTGATCAGCCCGAGGTAACTCCGCTCCAAAGGCAGCTCTTCTCCGGTCAAAAGGCCGATGGCCGCCATGGCCAAAAAAGAGACGAGCCCCACGACCCCACCCGCCCGCATCAGATCGCCCCGCTGGCTGACCCTGGAGACCATAAACACACCCACCATGCCGCTGATCAAGGCCGCCAGGGTCACCCGGAAGTCCAGGCCGGCAGCCAGGCCGGTCAAGAGGGCCAGGATAATGCCGGTGACCACGGCCAGCCTGGCCTCCAGCAGGATGGCCACCACCATAGTGGCAAAGGCCACCGGGGCCAGATAGCTGCTCCCCGCCCAGGGGATGCTGGCCAGCACCTTGGCCGTGAAGACCAGAACCACTATCACTACCCCCAGGAGGGCCACCAGGGATTCCTTGGACAAAACCCGCCGCTCGTACTGGTAAAGGTACACCGCCAGCAAAACGAGCAGAAGGAGGATGAGAAAGGCCGCCCCTACCCGCACCTGGTAGTTGACTTCGCCCGTTTGCAAGCCCAGATCGCGCAAGATGCGCAGGTGTTCTTTGGTGACCACATCCCCTTTGCGGATAATGGCTTGTCCCTTCAAAATGCGCACCGGCTCCACCGATTGGATCGCGGCCTCCCTGGTGCGCTCCACCTTCTCCTGGTCGAGGATGAGGTTGGGGCGCAGCACACCGGACCCTATCTCCAGTACCAGGGGGCGGTACCGCCACGAGACCCGGCGCGCCTCCACTTCCCTCTCCAGGCGCTGGCGCGCTTGAGGGAGGGTGTCCTTCTCTATCCTCTCCGTCAGCATCACCGCGCCGACGATCTCCACCGTCACCCGGCGCAGGTTGTCCAGGACCTCCGGGGAGGCCTTCAATCCCAGCGCCAGCGTCTCTTCCTGCAAAACCACGCCGTACTCTTTCTCCAGGTGCAGGCGCAAGGCTGCCTCCTGCGCCATCTCTTCCCCTGCGGCTTGCCGGCGCTGGAAAGCCCGAAGCTGCGCGAAGACCGAACGAACGGCGTCTTCAGCCGCCCTGGCCTCCGCCTGGTTGATCAGGTAGTTGCGGGGATCTTCCCTCAGTATTTCCAAGGCCCGCTCGGCAGCCTGGCGCTGCAGCTCCTCCGTCCGCACCTGATCCACAATAGTGCGCGGCGCCTCCACGTCCCTGGTGCTGACTTGCCCCACCTGCAGGTTGACCTGCCTGGGAACCAGGTTAGCCAGTAAAATAATGACCAGAGCCAGGTACACCACCACGCCCAGGAGGAACTGGCGCCAATAAGGGAAACCGGCCAGCTTGACCTCCTCCGACCGGGCGAACAGGCTCTTCCATTTACTCCAGTCCACCATCCTGCTTTCCCTCCCCTCCTCCCCGCAACGGGGGAGGAGGTGGTTCCTCTACCGAAAGGGGCCGAACCGCCTGAATCTCCTCTTCCACCTCGAGGATGACGCGAGCAGCAGTCCGGCCCGGGCTCTCGCTTACTTCTACCTGTTCCGCACGCACCTCCGCTCCCCTGCCCATCCCCTTGCGCGCCTCCGCTCGGGCTCTCTCTACCGCCAGGGCGCGGGCAGCAGAAGCAGTGTGTACTATGCGCCTTTGCTGGAGCTCATAGTGGGTTACGGTCTTAAGTTCGACGGGTAAAGGTATTTTCCTGTCGAAGTAGAGCCTGTGCACCGCCTCTTCCTTCTCTCCCGCCAGGAAGGGGTCCCTGCGGGCGCCGAACCATACGGTCATCCTCCACACGGAAAGCCCGTAGCTCCGGGCCACCCGGCCGGTGCGCACCCTCACGCTCTCTTCCCAGGGCACTTCTGCCGTTCCCTCGTACCAAACGCGGGCCCGGACCACTCCGCCCGCTCGCAGATAGGCGAACCTCTCCCCCGCCGCCTCCCCTGCCACCGGGACGATGCCGCTGATGAGAATCTGCCCCTCCTGCACAGTATCTCCCTCTCGTACCAAAGGAATTCCGCGCCAGGGGATGACTGCCGTCAACAGCCCCGCCCGCCTGGCTACCAGGTGGGCCGGCGCAGCACTCTCCTCCGGCGGGAGTTTCTTCTCCACCACCCGCACGCGGGCCACCGCGCCTTGCAAAACCACCCCCGCCCAGGAGAGCTCTTCTATCTCCGCCAAGAGGGCCCGTTCAATCCGGGCCGCTTCCAGCCGCCACTTGGGAGCGCCCACCTTTAAACCGGCCCGGGCAGCCACTTCCAGGATTTTTTGCCGGGGGACGCTTTCCGAACCCTCCACGCGGATTAGCCATACAAAGGAGGAGAGGAAGTAGAGCGCTGCCAGGAACAGGACTCCGCCCAGAGCCAGCAGCTTGCGCCGGGCCAAGCGCTGAAAGAGAAAAGGGAGGCCTTCCCGCCGGACCAGCTCCACGTGGCAGCCGGTGCGCCTGGCCAGGGGACGCAGGGCCCGGAAGCCTACCGGCGTGGTAAAGACGTACAAACCGCCCGGGTCTACCTTGTGCACGCGCCAGAGGCGAATGCCGCGCTGACTGGCTAAGTTGATGAGCTTCTCCGGGGCAGGCCCTTCCAGGCGCAGCACGACGCATCCCCGCAGAGAGTACCAGAGGCGGAAGATCAGCATTCAGTCCCCTCCCCAGTCGCGCAGGGCCACTCCGGAGATGCGCCCTTCCACCACCACCTCGGCGCGGCTGATGGTTCCGATGGCCAGGCGGCTGCCCGCAATGACAATCTCCCCCCGGCTGCTGTTGATCCGGACTTCGTCTGGCCTGTACTCAATGATCCCGCGATGGTTCTCGACGAAGACCTGCAGGTTTCCGACCAGCGTCACCTTGGGTAGATCGAGGGCGATATCGCGCGGCAGCTCTAACGCATCCACCAGGCGCCGGGAGATGGCCTCTTTAGACCAGCGGGGAGCCATCGGTTTCCCCTCCCGTGTTAAAGGTATGTCTCGCCTCCTTCCTCCATGACCGGCGGCTCAGGATAAAGAAAAAAGCCCGATACAAAACATATCGAGCTTTCGTCCTCTCAGGCAAGTTGATCGGTCCCGCGCCAGAACATCGGAGGGAGATCACCGAAACCGCCGCCTGCGAGCCGCTTCCGACTTCTTCTTGCGGCGGACGCTCGGCTTCTCGTAATGCTCGCGCTTGCGCACCTCGGCCAGCACCCCGGACTTCTGGCACAACTTCTTAAACCGGCGCAGAGCGCTGTCGATCGATTCGCCTTTCCCAATCCGGACTTCCGCCATCTACCTTTTTCCCTCCCTCCGCTGCCGCGATTCACCTCCAACCTCAACTGTGAGTTAGAGCGCAGTCAGAAAAAGCAAACAGTCCGCAGTTAATTATACAATAGTAAAAATGCGGGTGTCAACGCTTGCTCACCCCGGCGGCCAACCCAACTGCCGCCCGCCCAAGAGGTGGAAGTGGAGGTGGGGCACGGCCTGGCCCGCCGCCTCC
>JASBVW010000200.1 GCA_029961005.1 Bacillota bacterium | reverse complement strand
GTGGTGGTAGGGGGAGGGAACATCTGGCGGGGTGCGCCGGCCAGTCAGCGAGGCATGGACCGGGCCACCGCCGACTACATGGGAATGCTGGCCACGGTCATCAACGCCTTGGCCCTCCAGGATGCGCTGGAGAAGCTGGGGGTGGAGACCAGGGTCCAGACGGCCATCGAGATGCGGGAGGTGGCTGAACCTTATATTAGGAGAAGGGCCATTCGCCATCTGGAGAAGGGGCGCGTGGTCATCTTCGCCTCCGGCACGGGCAACCCCTATTTTTCCACCGATACCACGGCGGCCTTGCGCGCTGCCGAGATAGGTGCCGAAGTAATTCTCATGGCCAAGCGGGGGGTGGATGGGGTCTACGATGCGGATCCGCGCCATTGCCCCGAAGCGCGGAAGTTTGAGCGGCTGGAGTACATCGAGTTGTTAAATCGGGGCTTGGCGATCATGGACACCACCGCCACCTCTCTCTGCATGGATAACCAGATTCCTCTGATCGTCTTTAACTTCAATGAGCCGGATAGCGTGAAGCGGATTGTGCTGGGCGAGAAGATCGGGACTTTGGTGGGAGGGAGGAAAGGTGACTAAGGAGGTTTTAGCGCAGGCGGAGAAGAAGATGAAAGGAGTCGTAGAAGGGGCGCGGCGGGAATTTGCCGCCGTGCGCACCGGCCGGGCTAACCCGGCCCTCCTGGAGCGGGTGATGGTGGATTACTACGGTACTCCTACCCCCCTTCCTCAACTGGCCGGAATTACCGCTCCCGAGGCGCGGGTGCTGCTCATTCAGCCCTGGGACCGCAACGCCCTGAAGGAGATCGAGAGCGCCATTCTGAAGTCGGATTTGGGCTTGACTCCGACCAACGACGGCCAGGTGATTAGACTGGTCCTCCCCCCCTTGACGGAAGAACGGCGCCGGGAGTTGGTCAAACTGGTGAAGAAAGAGGCTGAAGAGCGGCGAGTGACGGTGCGCAACATCCGCCGGGAAGCCAATGAAGAGCTGAAGAAGGCGGAAAAGGAAGGCAAGATCAGCGAAGACGAGCTGCGCCGGGCGCAAGAAGAAGTGCAGAAGCTCACCGACCGGTATATTGGTGAGATAGACCATCTGGTGGAAGTCAAAGAAAAAGAGATTATGGAAGTCTGATTCTGATGACGTTGCCCAAGCATATAGCGATCATCATGGATGGAAACGGACGCTGGGCTCAAAGGCGGGGTCTGCCCAGAGTGGCCGGCCATAGAGAGGGGCTCCGCGTGGCCAAGGAGATTGTGGCCGAAACAGCCCGCCTAGGCATCCCGGTCCTGACCCTCTTTGCCTTTTCTACCGAAAACTGGCGCCGTCCCCCTGAAGAAGTGGGCTTCTTAATGGAACTTTTGGAAGAGGCCGTCGCCCAAGAGCTGGCGGAGCTGGCGCGCCACAACGTGGTGCTGCGGGCCATCGGCCGGTTGGGGGAGCTTTCTCCCAGAGCTCAGAGCGCGCTGGCCAGGGCCATGGAGACCACCGCTCATAATACGGGCCTGATTCTCAATCTGGCGATCAACTACGGCGGCCGGGCCGAGATCGTGGACGCCGTCCGCGCAGTGGCGCAGCGCGTTCAACAGGGGGAATTGACGCCCGAGATGGTGAACGAAGAGGTTTTTTCTTCTTTTTTGACTACCGCCGGCTTACCGGACCCCGACTTGATTATCCGTTCGGGCGGCGAGCTGCGGCTGAGCAATTTTTTGCTTTGGCAGGGAGCTTACGCCGAATTTTACAGCACTCCCGTCCTGTGGCCTGATTTTCGCCCCTGCGATCTCCACGCGGCCATCGAGGCTTACCAGCAAAGAGAGCGGCGCTTTGGCAGTGTAAGTGTAAAAGGCAGGGAAGAATGAATATGTTATGGCAAAGGATCCTCACCGCGGTGGTAGGCGCTCCTCTGGCTTTGGCAGCTGTCCTGGCCGGGGGAGGGTGGTTTTTTTTGTTGATCGCAGCCGTGGTGGGGCTGGGGTTGTGGGAGTTTTACCGCTTGGCCGAGAAGAGAGGCGTAGCCCTCTCTCCTGGCGCCCTAATAGGCCTGGGGCTGGCTTTTCCCTTGGCGGCGCACCTGGAGGAAAACCCGTTTCCGATTTGGCTGGGGCTCCTAGCTTTGGCCGTGCTCTGGGAAGCTGGCCGCACCATCTTCGCAAAGGGCGGGGGCTCCGTCCTTTTGAGCAGCGGTCTAGCTGTCCTGGGATTGCTCTACGTGGCCGGTGGGGCCTCGCTGCTGATCCTTCTGCGCCGGGCCTCCCTGGCCTTGGCGGTGCTGGCTTTCCTCTTGACCTGGGTGAACGACACGCTGGCATATTTTGTCGGCCTTTCGATAGGTAAAATCCGGCTGGCGCCTGCGATCAGCCCGCGCAAGACGGTGGAGGGCATGCTGGGGGGCATCCTGGGGACAGAGGTGGCCGCCCTGCTGGTGAACCAGTTCTGGCTGCACTGGCCCCTCTGGCAAATAGGATTTTTAGGCTTGGCCTTGGCGGTGATGGCGCAGCTGGGAGATCTGGTGGAGTCGGCGTTCAAGCGCGAGGCGGGCATCAAGGACAGCGGCTGGGTCCTGCCCGGCCACGGAGGAATTCTGGACCGTTTCGATGGGTTGCTTCTGGTGAGCCCGTTGGTGTACCTCCTTCAACAGTGGTGGGGAGCGATGCTGAGGTGACCCCTAAACAGAGACAGGCCCTCTACCTGGCAGGGGCTGTGGTTCTGGCGTACCTGGCTTTCCGTTTCGTTTTGGCCTACCTTTTGCCTTTTCTCGTGGCGGTTTTTTTGGCGCTCCTGATTGACCCCATCGTAGGGAAGCTGGAGCGGCGTTTGCACCTGCCCCGGGGGCTGGCGGTGCTCTTGACTTTGCTTCTGCTCCTGGCGGTGGCCGGACTGGTGCTCGTGACAGCCATCGCCAGCTTGGCGGCAGAACTGACGCGCCTGGTGGATGCCCTGCCGGAGTACGAAGACCTGGCGGTGCAGTGGGTGAATATGTGGACGGAGCGCTTTTCCTTCTTTTACGCCGGCTTGCCCAAGCCCCTCTTGGCTGCACTGGACGACGCGGAAAAGAAATTTTACACGGGGTTGGCCGAACTGGCCCAGCAGATCCTGGCTTCCCTCCAACACCTGCCGGATTTTCTGGCCTTTTTCTTGATGGTGGTGGTGGCGACTTTCTTTATCAGCCGGGATAAAGAGAGCCTGGCGCAATTTTTGCTCCGCCTGGTCCCTCCGCGCTGGCGGGAGAAGGCGGAGGAGATCCAGCGGAACGTGGCCAGGGGGGTGTGGGGGGTCCTCAGGGCGCAGGCGTTGCTGGTCAGCCTGACCATTATTCTGACCCTCCTGGGCTTGTCCCTGCTCGAGGTCCCTTACGCCTGGCTCCTGGCGCTGGTGGCGGGCTTCCTTGACCTGGCCCCTATGATAGGTCCCAGCGCCCTCTTCCTCCCCTGGATAGCCTATCAACTCCTCATCGGGAACGTGGGGCGGGCGCTGGCTTTGGGAATAGTACTGGCCGTGATTTTAGGGCTCAGGCAGCTTTTAGAGCCCAGGGTGATGGCCACCCAAACCGGGCTTCATCCCTTGGCCACCCTGGCCGCCCTCTACCTCGGTTATCGGCTCTTGGGGGCCAGCGGCCTGCTGATCG
>JASBVW010000199.1 GCA_029961005.1 Bacillota bacterium | reverse complement strand
CGAGGTGCGCCGCACTGCCCGGGCGCTCCTTTCCCTTCTGGAGCCGGCGCTCATTCTGGTCCTGGGTGGGCTGGTGGCCTTCATCGTGGCGGGGGTGCTCCTGCCACTGGTTTCCCTCAGCGCGGCGGTGCCGTTTTAGCGACTTCGGCGGCGGCAGGCAGACCACGAAGAGCGAGCAGATAGAAGAGTGGGCGTTCCGAGCGAGAACACCTTACATGGAGCGGGCCCAGGAGAAGGAGGCGTTTGAGATGAGTATCGGTTTCAAATGGCGCCGGCGGCGGGCGGCCGGTGGGGCAAGTCGCCGGGTACGGCGGCTCCGGCGCGCCGCAGCGGGAGAAGAGGGTTTCACCCTCCTGGAGATGCTGATCGTCATTGCTATCATCGGGATTTTGGCGGTGCTGGTAGGTCCCAACCTCTTCGGGCGCATAGAAGAAGCGCGGCAGACGGCGGCCCGCAGCCAGATTTCCACCCTGAAGGTGGCTCTGGACCTGTACCGCCTGGACAACGGGCTCTACCCCACGACGGACCAGGGCCTGGCTGCTCTGCGCACGCCGCCCACCATCCCTCCTCTACCCTCCAACTGGCGGGGGCCGTATCTGGAGGGTGAGGTGCCCAAGGACCCCTGGGGAAGGGACTACGTCTACCGGTCGCCGGGCGAGCACAACCAGGACCGGTACGATCTGATGAGCTACGGCCGGGACGGCAAGCCAGGCGGAGAAGGCCCGGACCGGGACATCGTAAACTGGTAGCTGGAAGATGAGACCTCGATCAGAAAGAAGCACCCAGAAGCTATCCGGACAGGGAAGGTCGGCGGATCTCCCCGCGGCTGGCAGACCGGCTGGCTCCGCCGGGCCGGCCGCAGGTCTGGTTTTAACTGATGAGCCAGGTAGGGAACTGAGCAGATCAGGGTGCTCAAGAAGGCGGATGGAATCCGGCGGGCCGGAGAGCGGCTTTACTCTCCTGGAGGTGCTGGTAGCCCTGGCCATCCTGGCTCTGGCACTCCCGGCCCTTCTGGGGCTGTGGCGGCAGGGGTCGGAGGGCCTGTTTCGCCAGCGCCGGCGGGCGGAACTGGCCGCTTTGGCCCAGCGCAAGCTGGCCGAGGTGCGGGCGGGTCTGGAGGAAGGAAGATTCGGGCAGTGGGAAGAGGGCGGGGTGAGCTACCGGTGGGACCTAGAAGAGCGGGAAGAGACGCTGGCCGGGCTGATAAACCAGGGGGGTCTGGCCGAGCCAGGCCTGCCGGCCCAGCGGGAGCCTGGGGAGGCGCCCGAAGGCGGGGCGGTGCCGGGAGAAGCGGTGCCGGTGCCGCCGGGTGCCCGTCTGAAGCGCCTGCGCCTCGTGGTCTGGCGCACCTCCACCTACCCCTCCGGCCGGGCCGGGGAAGAATCCTACTCCTTGGAGACGGTGCTCTTTCTGCCTACCCGTTGAGCGCCCGGCCGTTAAGCCCAGGGAGGGAGGTGTGCCGCGGCTTTCCTTGGCCCGGGTGTGTCAGGCTGTGGAGCCGGGTCCGGGTGCGAGGAGTGCGTTCCGGATCGCCTCGAGGGAAAGGGGCCCGGCCGGACGAGGTGGGTCTGACGGCGGCGGGCAGGAATTGGGCCCCGCCGGGGGAGGCGGGCTTTACCCTTTTGGAACTTTTGGTGGCTTTGACGCTCTTCTCCCTGGCCCTGCTGGCGGTGGAGCGGGCCCTGGGCCCGGCCCTGGCGGGGTGGCGGAGCTTCAACGCCCGGCTGGAGGAGGAGGGCCGCCTGCAGGTAGCCGTCCAGTGGCTGGAGCGGGACCTGCGCAGCGCCTTCCCGGCTTACCCGTGGGTCATAGAGGCGGCGAGGGGCAGGGCCGCGACCGGCAGCGGGTTTGCCGGCGGCCTGGGCGGGTGGGCAGGCGGCGCAGGCAGCGGCTTGAGCGGCAGTTCGTCCGGCCCGGGGGTGCTCTTGCGCGGGGGACCGGAGGGGCTGGCTCTGGTCCGCCGGGGCGGCCGGAGTGGGCTGCTGCGGGTAGAGTATCACTTTGACCCGCAACGGCGCACTCTGCTGAGGCGGCAGTGGGAGCCGGAGTTCTTGGGCGCGGGGCGGGAGTGGGTGGTCTGGCCGATGGCCGGCGGTGGGGAGGGCAAAGGTGGAGCAGAGGCGTCCGCCTGGCAGGAGGTCCTCTCCGGCGTAGAGGCGGCCGGCTTCCGCTACTACGACCGGCGCCACCGGCAGTGGCTGGAGTACTGGGAAGGCCGGGACCTCCCCCTGCCGGCGGCGGTGGCGGTGGAGGTAGTGCTGGAGAGTCCAAAAAGGGTCTTTGAGGGGTCGGGCGCTTCGCCGGGCAAGCCGGCGATGACTGCCGGAATGTCGCCTGTGCCTCCGGACTTCCGGCACCGCACTTTTTCCCTCCTGGTGGACCTTCCGGCCGGAGGGCCGGCGGGGGAGGGCGAAGAGTAGTGCGGCTGAATCCGCCAGAAGGCTGCGGCGAGAGCCGCGAAGGGGACCGCGGAATTAACCGCTCCGGAAGCCGCGCAGGGGGCTACGGAGGAAGCTACGCCGCGGGCCGCGGCGGGGGCCCCAGAGGGAGCTGCGAGGGGGGCCGCCCCGGCGCGCGGGGGACCTCTCAGGAGGGAGCCGCCCTGGTTGCGGTTCTGTGGCTCGTGCTCCTTTTAAGCTTAATGGCCGGCTGGCTGCTGGCCGGTTTCACAGAAGGATCGGGGGTGGCCCGGCGCGCTCTGGCGGAGGTGCGGGCCCGCGAGGCGGCGGCGGCCGGCGTGGAAGCGGCCCGCGCCCTCCTGGCTGCCGATACCAACGGCTACGACGCCCCCGGCGAACCCTGGCACAATGGGGGCCGTCCTCGGCGCCTGGCGCTGGAAGGGGCGGCGGTGGAGTTTCGGATTGCCGACGAGGGCGGCCTTTTGAACCTGAACAGCGCCCCGGCGCCGGTCCTGGCTGAGCTGCCGCCGCTGGACCCCGAGCTTTTAGACGCCCTCCTGGACTGGCGGGATGTGGATGCTGATCCCCGCCCGGCGGGGGCGGAAGAGGACTATTACCAGAGGTTGTCCACCCCTTATCGCCCGCGCCAGGGGCTCATCCCGGTGCGGGAGGAGCTGCGCCTGATTAAGGGGGTGGCCGAGGTTTACGGCCGGCTGGAGCCCCTGGTCACCACTTGGGGGCCCCTGAACGTCAACGTGGCGGACCTCGAGGCGGTAGACGCCCTGCTCTTGGCCAGGGGGGTAGACCCCTTCCAGGCCCAGCAGGCGGTCAACGACCTTCTCCTCTACCGCCTCGGCGGAGGCGGCGGGGGAAGTGGTAATGGAGGCGGCAACGGCGGCGGGAGCGGCGCGCCCCGGCGCGTGGCTTCCCTGGAGGAACTGTCCAAGGCGATCCCCTCCTTCAGCGCGGAGATCCTGGAGCGGGTGCAGGGGGCGCTGACCACTGCCGGCACCGTCAACGTCAACACCGCCCCGGCGGAGGTCCTGCGGGCCGTCTGCCGCGGCGCCGGGCAGGGGGATGCGGCGGCGGAGGCTTTGCTCCGGGCGCGGGCGGCCCACCCTCTGACCGGGCCGGAGGAACTGGCGGCGGTCTGGGGGAGCCCGGAAGTTTACCGGGTTTTGCAGGATTACTTGACCGTCCAGTCCGCCTACTTTACCGTGACCGCCCGG
>JASBVW010000198.1 GCA_029961005.1 Bacillota bacterium | reverse complement strand
GTACGCTTCCTTGGCCCAGTTCACGAACCCGCTTTCCGGCCAAAGGGGGGGCCCTGGCCGCATCACCTCGCCACCGGCTAGATGGATACTGGCCGGCGCCACAAAAAGGCCGGGAACTGCCTTCACCTCGCGAATGATCTCCGTGATAGGCCGCGCTTCCAGCAACACATCATACATGGACTCCTCGCCCGCTCCGATCCCCAGCCCGCTGGTCGCGTTACCCTGGGGATCCATATCCACCACCAAAACCTTCAGACCCCGTTCCGCCAAGGCTGCCCCTACGTTGATGGCCGTGGTGGTTTTCCCCACCCCGCCCTTCTGGTTGGCCACCGCCAACACCCGGGCGCCGCGGTCTTCTGCGGCAGGTCCCTTCGTCTCCTCGCCTCCCGCCCTGAAAAGCCACCTCACCGCTTCGCCTCCCGGCTTGCCAAAGCGCTCAGGTCGATCTCGATCTCGAGGCGCACCCTTCCGTCCTCCACCGCTTCCTCCATCTGCACAGCAAATCCCCGTTCCTTGAGGAGCTGAACCGTCCGACGGAACTCGTTCACCAGGATGCGGACATCCCGGACCACACCCTGCCGTTTCGGCTTGCGCGCCTTTTCCTGCAACTGCCGCTCAATGTACCCCTCCAGCTGGCGCACTGTCCACCCGTGTTGCACGCACAGCTGGATGGCCTTCTTTTGCCCTCTCTCGTCGGGCAGCGCCAGAAGGGCCCGGGCGTGGCGTTCGCTCAATATTTCCCGGGAAATAATCTGCCGCGCTTCCGGCGACAGACGCAAGAGACGCAATTTGTTGGCGATGGCCGACTGGCTTTTGCCCACCTGACGCGCCAGCTCTTCCTGCGTCAACCCAAACTCCGCCAGCAGCCGCGCATACCCCTCCGCTTCCTCGAAAAAGTGGAGGTCCTCCCGCTGCAGATTTTCCAAGAGCGCCGCCATGGCGGCTTCCCGATCGTCCATCTCCCGCACCACGGCCGGAATGGTGCGCAAGCCCGCCATGGCCGCCGCCCGCCAGCGCCTCTCCCCCGCCACCAGCTCAAACCTCTCTGCCCGGGGCCGCACCAGGATCGGCTGGATCACCCCATGCTGGGCGATGGACCCGGCCAGTTCCCGCAGGCTCTCCTCTTCCATCTCCTGCCGCGGCTGATAAACGCCCGGCACAATCGCCTCTAAAGGGATCTCCCGCAGCCACCCCTGCCCCGACATGGTCACCGCCGCCTTTCCGGGTGGCGGCCCAACGGTTTCCGCTGGGCCACGCCTACTCTTCTTGGATATTCGTCAGGCGTCGCCATTTCCTTCTTGAACACCCAAAGGCGTCGCTCCGCCCCCGAAAAAGGCAACCGGTACTCCTTGATCTCCTCTAGCCTGGCGCCCAACGTCCAAGCTACGTCGCGCAAATCTTCAACGACGGCTGCCTGCGTGCTGCTGGGACCCCACCAAAACCAGGCCTCGCCTCCCACTGCCGCGAACGGCAAAACCCACTCGAGTGCCACCCACGGCGACGCCAGGGCCCGCGCCGTCACCCGCGCAAACGCCTCCCTCAGATCTCCCCGCGCCTTCTCCTCCGCCCTGCCCCAAAGAAGACCAACCTCCCACCCCAGCTCTCTCGTGACGTTTTCCAATGCCTGAACCTTCCGCCGCGTCGCATCAAGGAGCACCACCTCCCATTGGGGGCAGGCCGCCTTTAGCGCCAAGCCCGGAAACCCTCCCCCGCTCCCCACATCCAGAAGGCGCCCGTCTCCCTGGCAGCCCCGGATCGCCAAGACAGCGATGCTGTCGAGCAGGTGCTTCTCTAGACCTTCCCCCCTCTCCTGGATGCCCGTAAGGTTCACCTTCTCCGCCGCCTTCTCCACCGCGGTCCACAGAGACAAAAGGCGCTCTCCCTGTCGGCGGTCCAGCACCACCCCTAGAGAGAGCGCCCCCTGCTGGAGCTGCGCCCATTCACCTTCGCGAAGGCTGGTCATCTCCCTCCCCGCCCCCTTCGGGATAGATCACCACTCTGCGTTGCGGTTCCCGACCTTCGCTGGCGCTCCGCACTCCACCCACTTCTTGGACGGTGGTGTGCACCACATACCGTTCATAGGCGGTCATCGGTTCCAAGCGCTGCGGCTTCCCCGTCCTGAGGGCCATGCGCGCCGCCTTCAACGCTTCCTTGCGCACCCACTCCCGGCGCCGGTGCCGATAATCGTTGACGTCCACCACCACGTGTTCTTTCTCTCCTGACCGGTGGAAGGCGTACATCTCCACCAGGTACTGCAAGGCCTGCAGGGTCTTCCCCCGCCGGCCGATCAACACCCCTTTGCCATCCCCCGCCACGCTCAGCATCCAGCCCCGCTCCGTCGGCACCGGCGGATGGACCTCCGCCTCCGGGGCCATGTAGGAAACAATCCCTTCCATGAACTGCTGGGCCGCCTCCTGAAACGTCGGGCGGGGCCGGACCCGCACCACCGCGGCCTTCCGCCCCCGGCCAAAGAGGCCTTCGCTAGGGGCCTCCAACACAGTGATCTCCACCCGTTCCGGGGGGAGACCCAGTTCGTGGAGGGCTCGCGCCACCGCTTCCTCTACCGTTTCTCCCGTCCACTCTTCCCGCATCTCAGGCCTTCCTTTTCTTTTCCTGTCCCTGCCTCTTAGGCGGCTGCAAGGACCGCCGCTTCCTTTTCTTTCCGCCTCCCGGTCCCCGCTCCGGCTCTCCCCCTTCGGATCCGCGACCTTCCTGCTCCAGCGGCGGGAAGGCGCGATTGACCCACCACTGCTGCGCGATACCGAAAAGGGATTGAGTCACCCAATACAGGCCGATGCCTGCCGCGAAGCGGGCAGCGACATAGCCGATGAAGATGGGCATCATGTAAAGCATGCTCCGCTGCGTACCCGCACCGGGTCCCTGCAGGTTGGTGTGGGCCATGCCCAGCCAGGATTGCACAAAGGTCAGCAAACCCGCCAACACGGGCAAGATGTAATAGGGATCGGGCTGGGTTAGCTCAGGAATCCACAGAAAATGGCTTCCCGCGATGTGAAACTGGCGTAAAACGGAAAAGAGGGCATAGATGATGGGCAGCTGCACCAGCAGAGGCAAGCAACCCATGGCGGGATTGGCATTGTGCTCCTGCATCAGCTGCATGGTCTCTTGATTGAGGCGCTGCGGATCCCCTCGCAACTCTCGCTGCAACTGTTGCAGCTGGGGCTGGATCCGTTGCAGCCGCCGGGCGCTGGCCATCTGGGCATGCACCAGGGGCAAGAGCAGGATCCTTACTCCTACCGTCAAAAGGATGATGGCCACGCCGTAGTTTCCGGTGAGCTGGTATAGCCAGTCCAGGAGCAATTGCAGAGCAGATACCAGATTTTGCCACAAGCTCAGAGGGATTCCTCCTTAGGGAACAGGATCGTAGCCCCCAGGAGCGAAGGGATGACACCGACCAATGCGTTTAATAGCCAAGCCGGTCCCCTTGATGGCTCCGTGCTTCTCGATGGCCTCATACGCGTACTGGGAGCAGGTGGGATGGTACCGGCAGGTCTTCCCTTTCAGCGGCGAGATATACCTCTGGTATAGGCGGATCATGCCCTGCAGGGCCCTCTTTGCCAAGGCCGCTCTCCCCTTTCAGCCTCGGTGCAGCTCTCCCTGCACCATCTCTA
>JASBVW010000197.1 GCA_029961005.1 Bacillota bacterium | reverse complement strand
GGCGGGAGCGGGTGAGGTACGATGCCCTGGCCCTGGCCGGGCTGGCGGCGGGAGCGCTGGGGCAGCAGGAAAAGGCCGTCCGCTACCTGGAGCAGGCCTGCGCCCTCTTCCCCCAGAGCCTTTTGGCTTACCAGATCCTGGCCGAGCTGTACCTGAACGCCGGGGAGGAGCGCCAGGCCCAGTCGGTCTACGCCCGCATGCTGCGGGCCGCTCTATGGACCGGCTTTGAGCCCTATGACGTCCTGATCACCTATGCCCGGCGGGGAGGCCAGGCCCTGGAGTTTTCGGGCCGGCTCCTGGAAGAGCTTTTGCCAGCGGCGGAAGGCGACCGGAGGGCCCTGGCCGGAGTGGAGTACGGCCTGGGCCATATCCGCTACCTGGAGGGGCGCCGGGAGGAAGCCCGCGCCCACTTCCGGCGCGCGCGGGAGCACCTGGCCTCCTTCCTGAAGCCGGATGATCCGTCCCTGGCCAAGATGGAAGAGCTGGAAAAGGCCTGCCAATAACGTTTTGAGAATAGTGAAAAAATTTTTTGCCACTATGGAGGAAAAGTGTGACAAGGCGAGAATAAATAGAACCACTATTCACTACTTTCAGTAAAAATCTAGGGAAGGCCAGGGGCGGAAATGTACGCCAGGGAAGGGCAAAAGCGCAAGCCGCTGGGAGATCTGCTGGTGGAGCTGGGCCGGATCACCAGAGCCGAGCTGGAGAAGGCCTTGGACTACCAGAGAAAGCGCAAGATCAGGCTGGGGCAGGCGCTGGTAGAGCTCCGTTACCTCTCGGAGCCGGAATTGGTGCAGGTCTTAAAGACCCAGCTGGGGCTGCCCAGCGTCAATCTGGCCCAGGAGGAGCCCAGCGGAGAGGCGCTGGCCCTCGTGCCGGAACACCTGGTGCGGCGCCATGCCATCTTGCCCCTCCGGCGCCAGGGAGAGCGGTTGCTGGTGGCCGCGGCGGACCCCTTCAACGTGGTGGCCCTGGACGAGGTGGAGGCGTTGACCGGCCTGAAGGTGGAACTGGTGTTGGCCGGGGAGAGCGAGCTCCAGGAGGCGCTGAACCGCTACTACGGCTCCCAGCAGGCGGTGGAGGCGGTCATCCGCACCCTGCAAGAAAGGGAACCCTTGCCGGAGGACGAGTTTACGGCCGAGCGGCTGCTTCAGATGGGGAACGAAGCCCCCATCGTGCAACTGGTCAACCTGATCCTCGAGCGGGCGGTACGCGAGAGGGCCAGCGACATTCACCTGGAGCCCATGAAAGAGGAGGTGCGCGTCCGCTACAGGATAGACGGTTTTCTGCGGGAGATCATGCGTTCCCCTCTCAAGACGCACCCCGCCCTGGTTTCCCGAATTAAGGTGCTGGCCAGGATGGATATTGCCGAGCGCCGCCTTCCCCAAGACGGGCAGATTCTGCGGGCCATCGACGGGGAGGAGGTGGAGTTCCGCGTCTCCACGGTCCCCGGCTACTACGGGGAGAAGGTGGTGCTGCGCATCCTGAGGCGTCAGCGCGAACTTCTTCACCTCTCCAGCTTGGGTTTCAGTGCGGAAAACCTCAGGCGCTACCGCAAAAGCTTGAGCTGGCCGCACGGCATGATCCTGCTCACCGGGCCCACGGGCAGCGGCAAGACCACCACCCTTTACGCCACCTTGAACGAACTGAACACGCCGGAGCGGAACATCATCACCATAGAAGACCCAGTGGAGTACACTCTCCAAGGAATCACCCAGATCGGGGTCAATTACAAGGCGGGCCTGACCTTCGACCGCATCCTGAAGTTCATCCTGCGCCAGGACCCCGACGTCGTCATGGTGGGGGAGATCCGGGACAAGGAAACGGCCCGCCTGGCGGTGCAGGCCGCTCTGACCGGGCATCTGGTCCTGAGTACCCTCCATACCAACGACGCCGCCGGCGCCTTGACTAGATTAATCGACATGGGAATTGAGCCGTTTCTCATTGCCTCGGCGGTCAACTGCGTGCTGGCGCAAAGGCTGGTGCGGACGGTATGTTCTGAATGCCGGCGGGAAGAGCCGCTTACCAGGGAGATGAGGGAAGCGCTGGGGCAGAGGAACGGGGGAGGGGTCTCCACCTTCCAACGAGGGGCGGGGTGCCTGCGCTGCGGTTACAGCGGTTACTACGGGCGCACGGGCCTCTTTGAGGTCATGCCGCTTACCCCCAGGCTGCGGGAGCTGATCGCCCGGCGAGCAGACGCGGACGCGCTGAAAAAGGCGGCGATAGCGGAGGGAATGGCCACTTTGCAGGAGGACGGCTGGGCGAAGGTTGGGGCGGGCTTAACTACCCCCATGGAGGTCTTGCGGGTGGTGGCGGGAGATGAATGAAGGCAGGGCTCAAGGCATGACGCTGGCCGAGCTCTTGGCTCAGGCCGTAGAGCGGGGGGCTTCCGATCTGCACCTGGGGGTGGGTCTCCCTCCCATCTTGCGGGTGGACGGGGTGCTGACCCCCCTGGAAGGGAGGGAGCCTTTGGAGCCGTCTCATACCGAGAGCCTGCTCAGGCCGATCCTCGCCCCCGCCTGGGCAAAGAAGCTGGAAGAGTTAGGGGAGGTGGACTTTGCGTACAGCCTCTCCGGGATAGGCCGCTTCCGCGTCAATGCCTTTAAACAACGGGGATCGCTAGGGGCGGCCATCCGGGTTATTCCCCGGGAAATCCCTTCCTGGCAAAGCCTGGGCCTTCCGCCCGCAATCCAGGGGCTGGTGCGGCGCCAGCAAGGTTTGATTGTGGTGACGGGGTCCGCCGGCAGCGGGAAGTCCACTACCCTGGCGGCCATGATCGACCTGATCAATGAGGAGCGGCGGTGCCACATCATCACTTTGGAGGACCCCATCGAGTACCTGCATCGCCATAAGAAGAGTATCATCAATCAGCGCGAAGTGGGACTGGATACCAGCTCTTTTGCCGCCGGCTTGCGGGCGGCCCTGCGCCAGGATCCGGACGTGATTCTCTTGGGGGAGATGAGGGACCTGGAGACCACCTCTACGGCGCTGGCGGCGGCGGAGACGGGTCACCTGGTGATGACCACCCTGCACACCAACACCGCCGTCCAGGCCATTGAGCGCATCATAGACATCTTTCCCCCTTATCAACAGGGACAGATTCGGGTGCAGGTGGCCTCCACCCTCCAGGCGGTCCTGTGCCAGCAACTCCTCCCTCGGCGGGCGGGGAGGGGGCGCGTGGCCGCCTTTGAGGTCTTGCTGGTTACGCCGGCGGTGCGCATGCTCATCCGCGAGGGGCGGACGCACCAGATCCTCAGCCAGATGCAGATGGGCGCCCGGGAGGGCATGCAAACTTTTGAACAGGCCTATTTGGATCTGTTGCAGCGCGGATTGGTCTCCGCGGAGGTCGTGGCCGAGGTGGCGGCCACCACTCTGAACAGGTAGAGGTGAGAGAAGGTGGGGCTGTATGCCTACTCCGTGCGCGATCGCTCCGGCAAGCTCTTTTGCGGGGAACTGGAGGCAGAAACCCTTAAAGCGGCCGCTTTCAGGTTAAAGGCGGAAGGTTTTTACATCACCTCTCTGGTTCCGGTGCGGTCCGGGAGGCTTTCGACCCTGAGGTTCCCTTGGGGCTGGGGCAATAAGGGGAATGCCCGTGCCCTGGCGGTCTTTTGCCGCGAAATGGCGGTGCT
>JASBVW010000196.1 GCA_029961005.1 Bacillota bacterium | reverse complement strand
TATACGAGAGCTCCGTCACGAAGGAGACCTCGTCCGAGACGCTCCCCGAGGCGTTGAGCTTGTAGGTGGTGTACCAGTATGCGCCAATGTCAGGGCTAACTTTGTCACCGCTCACGTTGTACAGGTTGTACTTCACCTCGCCGCCCACCTTGACGTCCGCAGCCAGAGCGGCGGAGCCCAGGGAGAGGACCAGGGCCACAGACAGCAGAACCGCTATCTTCTTCACGTCTTATCCCCCTTTGGTCTTTATTATTTTTTTGGTCTTTCTTTTATGCTCCAGGCGACCTCGGGGGAGTGTCCGCGTTTCCTCCCTCGCCGCCCGGAGGCCTCATCGCTCGCTCCCGCCGGTCGCCAAAGGGTCCGTGTCACCTCCTTTCCTGGCCGCGCGGTCGTCGAGCGACAGACCCTACACTGGTTGTAAATTCGCGCCCGGGCAGAATTCTCCTTCTTTACCAGGGGCCAGATCCGCTGCCGCCTCGGGTTGCCCCTGCTCCCCTGCCTTAAGGCGAGCAATGGCCCGGGGCGCTCGACCGCCTCGGGCCATTATTTCTAGCCGGAGCAAGGTTTTCCTGCTTTTCCTAAAAAGAGTTTACAAATTTTTTGCCTTAGCGGCTTTACCCCTCCGGCAGCAGGAGGCCGTACTCGATGGAGTCCACCAGGGCCCGCCAGCTGGCTTCGATGATGTTGGTGGAGACCCCCACCGTGCCCCAGGAGCGGTGGTCGTCCCGGGACTCGATGAGCACCCGCACCTTGGCCGCCGTGCCCGAGCTTTCGTCCAGGACCCGCACCTTAAAGTCGGTGAGGCGGATCTGGCGCAGCCGCGGGTAGACCTCCTCCAGGGCCTTGCGCAGGGCGTTGTCCAGGGCGTTAACCGGCCCGTCCCCTTCCGCCGCCGTGTGCACCACCCGCTCCCCCACTCGCAGCTTTAAGGTGGCCTCCGCCAGGGGCTCGCCGTTCTGCTCCCGCTTTTCCACGATGAGGCGGAAGCCCAACAGCTCAAAGCGCGGTTGGTGCAGCCCCAGGGCCTTGCGCAAAAGGAGCTCGAAGGACCCCTCCGCCCCCTCGAAGGAGTAGCCCTGGTGCTCCAGGAGCTTGACCGTCTCCAAGACTGTCCGGGCCCGGTCGGGGGTATCCAGGCTGAGCCCGTACTCCTCCGCCTTGTAGCGGATGTTGCTGGCCCCGGCCAGCTCGGAGATCAGGACCCGCCGCTGGTTGCCCACCAGCTCGGGCCGGATGTGCTCGTAGGTCTCGGGGCGGCGCATGACGGCGCTGACGTGCACCCCGCCCTTGTGGGCAAAGGCGCTGCTGCCGACAAAGGGCTGGTTGGATTGCGGAGGCAGGTTGGCCAGCTCGCTGACGTAGCGCGAGACCTCCGTCAGGGTGGCCAGCTGCTCCGGCGAGACGCACTCCCGCCCCAGCTTGAGCTGCAAATTGGGCAGAACGGCGCACAGGTCGGCGTTGCCGCACCGCTCCCCGTAGCCGTTGATGGTCCCCTGGACGTGGACGGCCCCCGCCTCCACCGCCAGCAGGGTGTTGGCCACCGCCAGGGCGCCGTCGTTGTGGGCGTGAATGCCGATGGGCAGGGCCGTGGCCGCCCGCACCTCCGCCACCGTCCGGGCCACCTCGGAGGGCAGGGCCCCGCCGTTGGTGTCGCACAGCACCAGGACCTCCGCTCCGCCCTCCTCCGCCGCCGCCAGGACCCGCAGGGCGTACTGAGGATTGGCCCGGTAGCCGTCGAAGAAGTGCTCGGCGTCAAAGATCACCCGGCGCCCCTTCCCCTTCAGGTAGCGCACGGACTCCTCCACCATGCGCAGGTTCTCCTCCAGGGAGGTCTGCAGGGCCTCGGTGACGTGCAGGTCCCAGGCCTTGCCGAAGATGGTCACCACCGGGGTCTCCGCCGCCAGGAGGGCCGCCAGTTGCCCGTCCTCCTCGGCCCGCACCCCCGCCCGCCGCGTGCTGCCAAAGGCCGCCAGGAGGGCGTGCTTCAGCTTCAGCTCCCCCGCCCGGGCGAAGAACTGGCTGTCCTTGGGGTTGGAGCCCGGCCAGCCCCCTTCGATGTAGTCCACCCCCAGGGCGTCCAGGCGCCTGGCCAGGCGCAACTTGTCCTCCACCGAGAAGGAGATCCCTTCCCGCTGGGCGCCGTCCCGCAGGGTGGTATCGTAGACCTCTACCCGGCTCACGCCGCCTTCCCCCTCTGCACGTACTCCGCCACCAGCGCCCCCATCTCGTCCGTCCCCACCAGGCGGGTCTGCGACCCGCCGGCCAGGTCCGCCGTCCGCCAGCCCTCCGCCAGCACCGCCTCCACCGCCTCCTCCACCGCCCGGGCCGCCTCCTCGTGGCCCAGGGAGTGGCGCAGGAGGAGCGCCCCCGAAAGGATGGCCCCCAGGGGGTTGGCTTTCCCCTGCCCGGCGATGTCCGGCGCTGAGCCGTGGCAGGGCTCGTACAGCCCCACCCGCCCCCCCAGGGAGGCCGAGGGCAGCATGCCCAGAGAACCGGCCAGGGCCGCCGCCTCGTCGCTCAGGATGTCGCCGAAGAGGTTCTCCGTCACCAAGACGTCAAACTGGCGCGGCGCCCGAACCAGCTGCAGGGCGGCGTTGTCCACCAGCATGTGCCGCACCTCTACCTCGGGGTAGACGCGGGCCATCATCTCCACCCGCTCCCGCCAGAGGCGCGAGCTCTCCAGCACGTTGGCTTTGTCTACGGAAATCAGGCTCCGCCGGCGCTTGCGGGCCAACTCGAAGGCCACCCGCAGGATGCGGTCCACCTCCTCCGTGGTGTAGACCAGGGTGTCGATGGCCCGCACGCTGCCGGGGGCGGTGCCGGTGGGCTCCCGCCGCCGCGGCTCCCCAAAGTAGATGCCGCCCGTCAGCTCCCGCACGATGACCAGGTCCACCCCCGCCGCCACCTCCGGCCGCACCGCCGAAGCCTCCAGCAGGGGGGGCAGGACCCGCACCGGCCGCAGGTTGGCAAAGACCCCCAGCCCCCGCCGCAGGGCAAAGAGGGCCTGCTCCGGCCGGCGCTCCGGCTCCACCCGATCCCAGCGCGGCCCTCCCACCGCCCCCAGGAGCACCGCCCGGCTCCGCCGGCACAGCTCCAGGGTTTCGGGGGTGATGGGCACGCCGTAGGCGTCCAAAGCGGCCCCCCCGATCAGGGCCTCCTGAAAGGAAAATTCAATTCCAAAGCGCTCCCCCGCCGCCCGCAGGACCCGCACCGCCTGGGCCGTGACCTCAGGGCCGATGCCGTCCCCGGCTACTACCGCCACCTCAACCACGGCGCCTCATCCTTTCCCTTACGTATGCAATGAGCCCCCCCGCCGCCACCAGCTCCCGGATGAACTCCGGCAGGGGCTGGGCGCGGTAGGTCTCGTTCCTGGTCAGGTTGCGGATCTCCCCCGCCGCCAGGTCCACCTCCAGCCGGTCGCCGTCCTGGATGCGGGCCGCCGCCTCCGCCGACTCCAGGATGGGCAGGCCGATGTTGATGGCGTTGCGGTAGAAGATGCGGGCAAAGGAGGCGGCGATCACCGCCCCCACCCCCGCCGCCCGCAGGCTGATGGGAGCGTGCTCCCGCGAGCTGCCGCAGCCGAAGTTCTCCCCCGCCACCACCAGGTCCCCCGGCTGCACCCGCCCGGCAAAGGAGGGGTCCGCGTCCTCCATGCAG
>JASBVW010000195.1 GCA_029961005.1 Bacillota bacterium | reverse complement strand
AGGCCGGTTTCGGCGAGCTCAACCCACCTTCACACATTAAAGCGAAAAGTGATGATATCGCCGTCCTGCACGACGTACTCCTTCCCCTCCAGCCGCAGGAGCCCCTCCTCCCTGGCTTTGGCCATGCTCCCCAGGCGCTCCAGGTCCGCGTACGCCACCACCTCCGCCCGGATGAACCCCCTGGCTATGTCGGAGTGGATCTTGCCGGCCGCCTCCCGGGCTGGAGTTCCCTGCGGGATCTGCCACGCCTTCACCTCGTCCTCCCCCACCGTAAAGAAAGAGATCAGCCCTAGCTGCCGGTAGGCGGCCCGGGCGACGCGGTCGATGCCCGTCTCTTCCAGCCCCAGGTCCTGGAGGAAGGCCCGCCGGTCCTCCGGTTCCAGCCGATCGATCTCCAGCTCCAAAAGGCCGCAGACCTCCAGGTAAGGCACGCCGTGTGCGGTGGCCCAATCCACCAACTCCCGCTTGCCCGGATACTCCCCCTGCCGCCACTGCTCCTCGTCCACGTTGGCCACCAGCAACATGGGCTTCTGGGTCAGGAACATGTACCCCCGCAGGTACGCCTCCTCTTCCGGGGAGAGCTCCAGGGTGTGGAGGGGCAGCTCCTGCTCCAGGGCCTGCCGGCAGCGCAAGAGCACCCCTTCCTCTACGGCGGAGTCCTTTTTCTTTTTGGAGGCGGAGATGCGCTCCAGCCGCTTCTCCACCAGTTCCAGGTCGGCCAGCAGGAGTTCGGTCTGGACCGTGGAGAGGTCGCGGGCGGGGTTCAAGGAACCCTCCACGTGCGGCACCTCTTCGCTGCGGAAGGCCCGCACCACGTGCAGCAAGGCGTCGGCGTTGCGGATGGCCTCTAAAAACTGGTTTCCCACCCCTGCCCCCTGGCTGGAGCCCCGCATCAACCCCACCACATCGATGAACTTGATCTGGGGATAAACAGTCCGGCGCGGCCGATAGAGGGAGCTCAAAAAGTCGAGGCGCCGGTCGGGCACGCGGGCCACCCCTATGTGCGCGTCGGTGCGCCCGGAGAAGAAGCGGGAGGTCTCTTCCCGCCCGTGGGTCAAGAGGTTAAAGAGGGTGGTCTTGCCCACCATGGGCAGACCGATGATGCCTATCTCCATCGAGTCGCTCTCCTTGCAGGGATTTCACCGCCCCTCATTATACCACGGGTGCAGGACAATGGAAAGTTCACGAGGGGGGCTGCCGGCGCGGGTCTATGTAACCGGAGAACATGGCCTTGAAGCGCTCCGGATCTTCGATAAAGACTAAATAGGTATGGAGGGTCAGCGTGACCAGAAAGTACAGGGCCACCCCGAAGTGCAGCCAGCGCACCGCCACCAGACCTCCCCCCAGGTAGCGCGTCCAGCCCAGAAGGGCGCGGGGAGCGTAAAGGATGAGACCGGTGATGGCCTGGAGTACAAAGAGGACGGCCCAAGAGGTGTACTCCAGCTTCTGCCCGGCGTTGTACTTTCCCTGCGGTGGCTTGTGGGGAGAGAGAAAGAAGTAATAGCGCAGAAGGGCGGGCAGGGCCCGCAGGTCCTCCCACTTGAAGAGCAGGTTGCCCAGGTCCCGAACCACCAGGCCGTAGTAGAGCCGGAGCGCCAGGGAGGCATAGACCACCACCACACCCATCAGGTGCAGGCGGCGGGCCAGGTTCACCGCCCGCAGGAGCGGGAGGGTGAAAGGGTGGTGCAAGTAAAGCCCGGTGAGGAGGACGGCCATCAGTCCCAAGGTATGCGTCCAGTGGAGCAGGCGCAGAGGCAAAGGCTGGTGCAGGATCACCCCAGCCTCACCCGCCCCACTTCCCGCCCCGCCGCGTCCAGTACCCACAGGTGGGTGGAGCAGGCGTTGCAGGGATCAAAAGACCGGTAGACGCGGCCCAGCTCCACCGGAAAGTGAGGGTCCCGCACCGGGGTGCCGAGGAGGGCCTCCTCCGCCGGGCCGCGCCGGCCCTCGTTGTCCCGGGGCGAGAGGTTCCAGGCCGAAGGGGTGATGATCTGGTAACCCGCGATGCGGTAATTCTCGATGCGCACGTAGTGGGCTAAAGGGCCGCGCATGGCCCCCGTCAGGCCGATCCCCTCAGCCCGGCGCGGCGCCCGCCACGGGGTAATGGAAGGCTGTCCGGGCTGGAGGGCGTCCAGCCAGCGGTACATCTCCTCCGCCACCAGCTTGGTCTCCAGGGCCCGGGCCATTAACCGGTCCAGGACGGACACCCCCCGGCGGTAGAATCCCTTAAGCCACAGGCGGGCCAGGGGGCCCCCCTCCATGGGCTGACCCCGGTAGCGGGGGGCCTTGACCCAGGAGTAGGCGTCGGCCTTTTCCTCGCTCAAAGCAGGCTGGGGCCGGCCGTCCAAGGCTCGTCGCCTCCCCTCCCGCTCGTCGTACCAGGAGTAGCGGATGTCCTCGGTAATCTGGCGGAGGTCCACCTTCTCCCAGCGTCCTTCAATGACTGCCCCCGCCGGGAAGAGGGGATCGCCCTGCCCGGCGGGCTGGGGAAACATGGCGAAGTTGAGGAAGTTAGCCGGCCGGGACCCGAGCTGATAGTAATCGGGATAAAGTTCGCCCAGTTCTTGAATGCCGGGCACCAGGCGGTCGCGGATAAAGGCATAGACCCGGTCCAGGAGTTGGCGGAAGCGCAAGATCCGGTCAGAGGTGGGCCCCCACAGGTTTCCTCCCGGCATAATGGTGCGGTGGTGAGGGATCCGCCCGGCAAAGGTGGCCGCCATCTCATGGGCCTGCCGGCTGGCCGCCACCGCCGCCTCGTGGTGTTTGCGGTACTCCTCCACCTGCCGCGGAGTAAGGCGAAAGTCGCCCCTGGTCGGAGCCGGTCCGAAAAGGTTCAGGCCGGGTACGAAATCCGGTAGAGCCATGATGTGCAGGTGACGGATGTGGTTTTGCAGGAGGTCGGCTCCCAGGATCAGGTTGCGCAGCCACACGCCGTTGGGGGGGACCTCCACCGGAGAAGCGTCCTCCAGAGCCAGCGCGGCGGCCACCGCATGGGCGGTGGAGCAAATGCCGCACACCCGCGCGGTCAGGTAAGGGGCGTCCTCCGGGTGGCGCCCCAGCAGGATCTGCTCAAAGCCCCGCATCAGGAGCCCGCCGCACCACGCCTCCCGCACGCGCCCCCCCTCCACCTCCACCGCGATGCGGGAGAGGCCGTTTTGCCTGGTCACCGGATTGAGGTCAATTCTGGTCGCCACTGCCCTCCCTCCCTTCTCTTCGCCCTTGTTTCTTCTGCCGCCATTCTCTCCAGGGGCGGGGGCGCCGCATGCGCTGGAGGAGGGGAACCTCCGGCGCCGGGCTGGGCGACGGCAAAGAGGACCCTTCCGGGGCTGCCTCCGGAGGCACCAGGGGCGGCGCCGGACCGGGCTCCGGCAAGGAACCGGGCTGATCCGGCAGGAGTCCGGCTTGCTCCGGCGGCTCCTCTCCTCCCGTCAGCTCCCGGCGCAGATGGCTGGCCAAGCGCCCGGTGAGGAGGCTTCCCGTCAGGTGAAGCCCTATCCCCGCCGCCAGAGCACCTCCCACCGCCAGGGCCGCCGTCCGGGTGGAGGCCTTGACCCCCGGCAAAGGCAGATCCGGCAGGTGCCCAAAGAAGGGCATCATCCGGTCCGGGTAGTCCGGCTGGGTGCACCCGATGCAGGGGGCGTTGGCTTCCACCGCCCAGGCGTAGTAGCCGTTCCACTGGCGGACGGG
>JASBVW010000194.1 GCA_029961005.1 Bacillota bacterium | reverse complement strand
TACCCGGTTGCGGGTGAAGACACCCGCCGCCGCCGCCGGAGCGCGGGAGAAGAGCACGGCCAGGTCGAGCCGGCCGCTCTTCTTCAGGCCGCAGGCCACCGCCCCGGCCAAAAAGCCGGCCGGGGCGGTGACGCCCCCTTCCATCCACGTGTAAAGTTCCTGCCCCGGCTTCTGCTTCAACACGACTCCTCGCCCCATCCTTCCCGCTCGCGCACTTTCCGCGCTCTTTCCTCTGTGGCGGCTCCTTCGCGGTGGCACCCGCGCCTCTCCCCGGGCGGGCTTCCTACGGCCACAACCCCGCTCCGGTGAGGCCAGCCGCCTCCGGGAGGCCCGCCATGAGGTTCAGGTTCTGCACTGCTTGGCCAGCGGCCCCCTTGACCAGGTTGTCGATGGCCGCCACCACCACTACCCGCCCCAGCCGCCCGTCCACCCGCAGCGAGAGGTGGCAGGCGTTGGAGCCCGCCACGGCTTTGGTGTGCACCGCCGCCGGGTCGTCCAGCACCCGGATGAAGGGCTCTCCCCCATAGCGCCGGCGGTAGAGCGCCAAAAGCTCCTCCGTCTCGGCCGCCCGGCGCAGGCGCAGGTGCAGGGTGGCCAGGATGCCCCGCCGCAGGGGCACCAGGTGCGGGGTAAAGGAGACCCGGGCCGGCGCCCCCGCCAGGGCCGACGCCTCCTGCTCCATCTCCGGGGTGTGGCGGTGAGCGGCCACCTTATACGCCCGCAGGTCCTCGGCGCACTCGGGATAGTGGTACTCGGGGGCCGCACCCCGCCCCGCCCCCGAGACGCCGGACTTGGCGTCCACCACGATGTCGTCCACCTCGATCAGGCGCTCCTACAGAAGGGGAAGAAGGCCCAGGAGGGCCGCCGTCGGGTAGCAGCCGGGGTTTCCCACTAGCCGGGCGGCGGCGATGCGGGAGCGGTGCACCTCCGGCAGGCCGTAGACCGCCTCCGCCAGGAGGTGCGGCGCCTTGTGCTCCTGCCCGTACCAGGCCCGGTAGGTTTCCGGATCGCGGAAGCGGTAGTCGGGGCTCAGGTCCACCACGCGGATCCCCGCCGCCAGCAAGGCCGGCACCAGTTCCAGGGCCGCCCCGGCCGGCACCGCCGTGCAGACGAAGGAGCAGCCCTCTACCGCCTCCACCCCCTCGCGCCCGTCGAAGCGCAACTCGGAGAGGCCGGCCAGGTTGGGGAAGACCTCCCCCACCGGCCGCCCGGCGTGGGCGCGGGAGGTAATCGCCGCCACCTCCAGCGCCGGGTGCGCCAGGAGCAGCCGCAAAAGCTCCCCCCCGGCGTACCCCGCCGCCCCGATGATGCCCACTTTGAGCTTCCCGCTCTCACCCGGTCCCATCTTTCTCCTCCTCCGGGCAGGAACGCCGCCTCTGGTAATGCGATAATTATACCATTCGATGCATAAAAATGCAATACGCCCTGCGCCGGGCCTCCCGCCCAGAAAAAAAGACCGGCTACATCACGATGGGCAGCCGGTATCCGCAGTAGCCGCAGCGCGCCCCGTCCAAGTGCGTGCGCACGGAGTAGCCGCGCCGCTCTATCACCGCCTCCCCGCAGCGGGGGCAGCGGGTGTCATTCCCTTCCTCCTCCCAGACGTTGCCCAGATAGACGTAGCGCAGCCGCCGCTCTGCCAGTTCCCGCGCCCGCCGCAAGGTAGCCAGAGGGGTGGGGGGAAGCTGGTAGCGGTAGCGGGGAAAGTAGCGCGAGAAGTGCAAAGGCGTGTCCGGACCCACCCGCTCCGCCAGCCACTCCACCAGGGCCGCAATCTCCTCCTCGCTGTCGTTTCGGCCGGGGATGAGGAGGTTGGTTACCTCCACGTGGCTGGCCCGCCCCGCCTCCTCCACGGTGCGCCGCACCGGCGCCAGCGGCCCGCCGCACAGCTCCCGGTAGCGCTCCTCCGTAAGGCCTTGACGTCCACGTTCCAGGCATCAATGAGGGGCAAGAGTTCCCGGAGCGCCTCCTCCTCCAGTTCGCCGTTGGTGACCATGACGTTGTCCAAACCGGCCTCCCGGGCCAGGCGGGCGGTGTCCACCACAAACTCAAACCCTACCGCCGGCTCGTTGTAGGTGTAGGCCACCCCTATACACCCCTCCTCCGCCAGTTCCAGGGCCGCCTGCACCACCTCCTCCGACGAAACCAGGCGGGTGGGTACGTCTACGGCCTGGGCGATCTCCCAGTTCTGGCAGAAGCCGCAGCGCAGGTTGCATCCCACCGAACCCAAGGAGAGGATGGTCTTGCCCGGGTGAAAGTGGTAGAGGGGCTTTTTCTCAATGGGGTCCAGGGCCAGGGAGGAGACGGCCCCGTAAAACTGGTAGATCAGGCGGCCATCCACGTTGCGCCGGGTGCGGCAGATCCCCACCGCCCCCGGGCGCAGGCGGCACTGGTGGGGACAGAGCCGGCACTGGACCACACCGTCAGGCAAGCGCTGGTACAGGCGGGCCTCCACACTCCTCTTCTCTTCCGGCCGCCCACCGCCGTTCTCCGGTTCCTCAGCCACCGCTCTACCTCCTTTGCGCCACGTGCGGCCTCACTTGTACCTGATCACCTCAAACCGCTCCAGGGTCACTTCCTCGTCCGGGCCCAAGCCGGCCTTCTGGCGGGCTATGGCCACCTGCTCTTCCGCCGTGTCTATGCCTTCCAGATCGGGGAGAAGCAGGCCGCGGCGCAGGCCCCGCGACACGATGACGCCGTAGCGCCGCGGATCCAGGTAGCTTATGTCCGGAATTCGCTCCGGCTCTCCCAGGACGTCCACCGAGTAGACCAGGTCCACCAGCTCCTCCGGCTGCACCGGGTCAAAGCGCGGGTCCCGCGTGGCTGCTTCAATGGCGTTGCGGATGATCTCCCGCGCGAGATCGGGCTGCGTCGGCTCCACCGTCCCAATGCACCCCCTCAGGCGCCCGTGCTTCTTGATGGAGACGAAGACGCCGGCCCGCCGCCCCCGCAGCTCCGGCGGAAGCTGCGCCGGATCGGGGGGAGCGAGGACGCGACCCGTGCGCACGTACTCCTCTACGGCCCGGCGGGCCAGGGCCACCGGGGCGCTCTCGCCCCGCCGCGCCTCCTCCACCCGGCGGGTTTGCTCCTCCGCCAAGCGCCGCGCCAGGGCCCGCTCGGCATCTTCTTTGATCGGCTTCCAGACGGCTACGGCGTACCCCACACCAAAGGGCCCCTCGTAGGAGAGGACGGAGGGCTCGACGGCGTACCCGTCCAGCGAGCCCAGCATCATAACCAGGGGGCGGTAGCCGCACTCCCACGCCCGCTCCAAGTAGGCCTCGTCCATCCCCAAAATGGAAGCCGCATCGCCACGGCGCAGGTACTCCACTATCTCCCGGTCAAACCGTGCCCCTTCCGGGTGGTAGCCGGCCGGCGCCCCCGGGATGAGCCGGTGGGAGAGGTCTCCGCTGGCTACCACCGCCACCCGCCGCCCCACTGCCGCAGCCGCCTCCCGGATGGCCAGGCCGGCCCGGTAGAGCTGAACCGGGGGCAGGAGGGCCATCGTCAGGGAAACGAGGGGCAGGTCCACCCCGCCGCGGTCCAGGTAGTAGAGGGGGACCAGGGCCCCGTGGTCCAAGGCCAGTTCCACCCCCAGGTAGCCGGCGGCCTCCCGGTCTAAAGGAGCCACCTCCACCCCCGCGGCTTCCATGTGCTCCCGGATCGCCGCCGCCAGCTCCCGGTCATTAGGGCGCTCCAGCTCCACCTGGCCGG
>JASBVW010000193.1 GCA_029961005.1 Bacillota bacterium | reverse complement strand
GATTGGGCCTTCCGGAAGATGCCCACACACCCGGGATCCAGGTTGTCCTGCTCGCCCCGGGCGCCTACCTCCTTAACCCGCTCCAGGAGAGAGTACAGCTCCTGGTGCAGGTAGTTGGAGAGGCGGGAGCGGTCGATGAGTTTGACCCGCTCCTCATCCACCTGCTCAAACTTCTCCGCGGGGGCCCCGCACTTGGGGCACTTCTCCGGGGGGTTCGCCCCGTCGTGCACATACCCACAGACGGTACACCGCCATTTAGACATCTCTTCTCCTCCTTCCTCACTCCAGGGTGCAGATGGCCTGGGGGCGCTTGATGCGCAGGACCAGGCTCTCTAAAACGCGGAAGTAGTGGTTCATGGAACGCGTCTCCAAAAACGCTATGGTGAGATCCTGAGCCACCGCCAGATCCAGATTTTCCGCTCCTACCGCCACCAGTACCGCGCCTTTCTCCGGCAAGACCGGCGACTGGTAAACACCGGCCCGGACCAGCTTCTCCACCCGCTCCAGCTCCAGGTAGGGCGTGTCCCGGTAGACCTGGTTTAGAGCGGCGTAAAGCCGGGGGCTCACGGCCAGGGCGTAGGGGCCGAAGAAGTCGGCTTTCGCCAATTTCTCCAGGGCGGCCACCACTGCCTCGTAGGCCTGGCCAGGGATAGACCAATCTCCCTGCTCCGAACGCAGCCGCTGAGGGGCGGTCAGGAGCCCCGGGAGACCCAGGTCGGGCTCTCCGTGGAAGATGAGGGCGTCTTCCGCCCAAGCCACGCCAAAGGCCGCTGCCGCGGCCCGGCCGACGTCCAGGGGCAGGCCCAACTGCGCCTCCGCCTCCAGGTCCCGCCACTCCAGTCGAAAGTCCTTAGCCAGGACGGGTAGGGGCAGGTACTGGCGCTTTGCACCGGCTACCACTTCGCCCGCCTCTTCCAGAGCCATCCCGACCGCGCCCTCACTCACTCCGGTCAGCTCGTCGGCCGGAACGACCTGCACGCCGGGACCCAGAGGGCCGAAGAGCGGAATAAACCGCCGCCCCACCAACACGGCCCGGGCCGCCTCAACTGCAGCTTTCTCCAGCCGTTCCCACTGTTCCGCCGAGAGGGGCGAACCCTCCCGCGCCAGGTAGTCCGCCATCTTCTCCTCTCCTTTCCCAATCACCGCTTCTGCTCCTGCGGCTCCCCCAGGAGGCTGCCCACCGTCCAGGCAGGCCCCCGGCGCTCCGCCAGCTCGGCCAAAAGGCGGGCCAACAAATACTGGTGGTAGACCTCGTGCCCCCGGATGCGCTCCAGCATCTGCCGCAGCGAAGGCTCCGGCAACACCCGGCTGTCTTCGGCGTATTCCGCGATGACCCGCTCCTCCGTCACCAGGCTCCGCCGAAGCATCTCTTCCAACCCCGTGCGGGGGATCTCTCCTTCCGTATCGATCTCCGGCCGCCCGCCCAGCTCCTCTACCTTCTCCGCCAGCCAACCCAGGTGCTTCATCTCGTCTACGGCCACTTTCAGGAGCTCTTCCTTCTCTTCGCACCCTGCAGCCGTGAAGGCGTGATAGAGGTAATCCAGGATGACCGTGTACTCGTGCCTCACCCCGCGGTTGAGCCGGGCCAGCTCCTCGGACAGACTGGAGTTGACCTCTGCCGATTCAGCTTCCTTCTCGCTCGCCCCCGATTCGGTACTGGTTTCGAGTTCGTGCAAAATCTCACTCAGGGCCTCCCGGTGTGCCTCCTCGTCCGAAATGATCCGCTCCAGGAGGCGAACAAGCTCTTCCTCCCCGATCAGTTTCTGGTGCAACCGGTAGCGGGCGATGGCTTGCTCCTCGCCCTCCAGGTCGTGGGCGATCAGCCGGGGCATGGCCCCCTCTTTCAGGATCTCCTCCCGCTCCAGCGTAGGCCGGCCGCCCAGGGCAACGATCCGCTCCGAAAGCCACTCGAAGTGGCGCATCTCGTCCCGGGCGATTCCCTCCAGGCGGGCTCGCAGAGCCTCGTCTGTGGCTGCGTAAGCATGGTAGAGGTACTGGACGATGGCCTGGTGCTCACCTCGTAGGTCCTCGTTTAAGAGGTTTACTATCTTCTGGCCAGTAACGGCTCCTTCCCCCCTTTCCTGATTTTAGCAGTGGCCTGGCTTTATAATTCCTTCTCTATTAACGGTAATTGTTCCTCTTTTTTAAAATTAACTTACTGCTATCCCGTGCGCCAAGCCTCGGCAGGAGTCAGGACGGGCAGGGAGAAATGCCCGGCAAAAAGGGGAAACCCCCGTCCGGGCGAAATAGGAAACCCAAAGGAGAGAGGCACTCTATGGACGCCCGGCGCCGCAAAAGCCACCTTTGGGTCCCCACGGCCCTGGCCGCCGCCCTCTCTGCAGCGGCCGGCGCGGCGCAGTTCACCGCGCCGCAGCTTCCTGTGCTGCAGTCTGCCGCACCGCCTCAGGAGCTGGTGCTGGTCGTCCCCGCTCCCCTGGTGGAGGCGGCCCGCCGCTGGATAGCGGCCTGGCGGCCCCTGGAGGCAGAAGGCCTTCCCCCCACCCTGAACCTTCAGGTCCGGCCTGCCTGTCCGGAGCCCAAAACCACCGGGCCGAGACCTCCGGGCGGCACCTGTTCCGCACCCCACCCCCCTCTGGCTCTGGTGGACCTCCGGGGCGCCCCGCCGCCCCCGGGCAGCGTGGCCCTGGCGGTGCCGGAGCCACTTCTGACAGAGAGGGCGGCGCTCGCTCCCGCTGTGACCCTGGCCGCAGAACGCCCTGCTTCCCTCTACCGCATCCTGCATTTGATACCCGCCGTTTCTCCTCCGCCCCCCGCCCTCGCCTCTTTCCTGCGCTGGGCCGGACACCCCTGGGGACAGGCGGCCTGGCGCCGGGCCACCGGCCCGGCACTGCGGCTGGCCTTCGTAGGCGACGTGCAGCTGGCGCGGGGGCTGCGGACCATGCAGACCCGCTACGGGCCGGACTACCCCTTCGCACTGGTGGCGGAGCGGCTGGCCGCCGCCGACCTGGCGGTGGCCAATCTAGAGTCTCCCCTGGGGTCGCGCGGCGCGCCCGTCCCCGGCAAGGGCATCTGGTTTCAGGCCCCGGGGGAGGCAGTCGAAGCCTTGGTCCGAAGCGGCATCGACGCCGTCACTCTGGCCAACAACCACAGCCTGGACTACGGACCGGAGAGCTTTTGGGAAACTCTGGCCATCCTGCACGGAGCGGGGATCCACACCTTCGGCGGAGGAGTAAATCCGGAGGAAGCCCGCCGCCCCCTTCTCCTGGAGGTGGAAGGGTTGCGCCTGGCCCTCCTGGGGTACAGCCAGTTCGCCGACCTCATCTTTACCCCCGGCGGGCTCCCCTTCGCCGCCGCCCCGGGCCGGCCCGGCCTCGCGCCCCTGCACCCGGCGGAAGCAATGGCGGACGTCCGGGCCGCCCGGCGGCAGGCCGACCTGGTGGTGGTCTACCTCCACTGGGGCGAAGAGTACCGAAGTTCGCCCACCCCGGAACAGGTGCGCCTGGGGCGCGCTCTGATCGATGCGGGGGCGGACCTGGTCATCGGCTCCCACCCCCACGTCCTGCAGGGGCTGGAGGTGTACGGGCGGGGGGTCATCGCCTACAGCTTGGGCAACTTTGTGATGGACCAGACGGAAGAGCTGCACCCCGCCGCAGTGGAGAGTCTTATTCTGGAGGCAGTGGTCACGCGGTCCGGGGTACAGCGGGTGGAGGTGGTACCGGCGGCCCTGACCGGTTTCCGACCCCGGCTC
>JASBVW010000192.1 GCA_029961005.1 Bacillota bacterium | reverse complement strand
TACCCTCCGCCTTTTGCCTCCGCCCTTTATTTTATCTCTGCCGGGCCGGTTTTATGGGCCGGCACTGCAAAAACAGAGGGAAGGGCTCTCTGCGTGAGCCCTTCCCTCTTAAGGCACCTACTGAGGCACCTACCGCAAAAGATGCCGGTAGCGCCGGAAGTACTCAATCCAGTTGAGCAGGAAGCGGAGCTCCCCCGCGCTGAAGTCCCGCACCGCCCGCAAAACCCCTTGCACGCGGGGATCCCGCAACAGCTCCAAGACATCCGGCGAGAGCGAAGAGAGAAGATCCTTGACCTCCTCTTGTTCCATGAGAAAGTAGCAGACCGAGATGCCCAAGGCCTGGGCCAGGCGCTCCAGGGTATCCAGGGAGGGCACCACCTTGTCGTGCTCGATCTGGCTGAGCAAACTGACCGAAACCCCTACCCGCGCGGCCAACTCCGTCAGGGTAAGCCCGGCCTTCTCGCGGGCCTCGGCCAGGCGCCGCCCCAGCCCCAGGCTGCCCGGCGTGGAATCCAGGAAGTAGCGCACGGTTACGTCCAGGGCATCGGAGAGGAGCTCCAGCTCCTTGAGGCTAGGGGCGGCTTCCCCGGCTTCATAGCGGCGGAGTAATTCAGCCGCAATTCCCGTGGCTTCCGCCAGGTCTTCTAGCGAAAGGGCCCGCCCCTCCCGGATCAAGCGCAGTTTCTCAGCCACCGTGGAGCCGGTAGGGGCCAGGAGATACGAGAGGGGTACATTGAGCGCCTCCCCGATGCGCCTGATGGTGCTCAGAGAGGGGCGCTTCTGGTTGCGTTCGATGGCGCTCAAAAAAGAATAGGAGATGCCGATCCGCTTCGCCAGCTCTTCCAGGGTCAGCCCCCTCTCTTGGCGGTACTGGCGGATTTTTTGACCCAGAGAATAATCGGCCACGGATCTCATCTCCCCTCCGGAGCCCGCCTCCCACGGAACCAGGCCGGCTAGAGCTACTTGAGCCTCCCCAGCCCACGCCGGCGAAGACCGCCCGCGCCCCAGGCGCGTTTCTTTACCAAGGGTGCAATTAGTTTTTCCAGGCTATAAAATTAGACCTGAACCGCGGGATCTCCTTTAATCAGACTTTTATGACTTTTGTCGGTCCGAGGAGCCGGGCGGCGTTGGCCACCACCAGGAGGGAGCCGGCGTTGTGCCAAAGGGCGCCCAGGGTCGGGCCCATCAGTCCGGTCGAGGCCAAAGCAACGGCTGCGGCGTTGATAAGCGCTGCGGCCCACAGGTTCTGGGAGATGACCCTGCGAACTTCCCGCCCCAACTGAATGGCCTCCGCCACCTTGCGCAGGTCATTACTCAGGAGAACCACCGCTGCCGCCTCCACAGCGATGTCAGTTCCCCGGGCCGCCAGGGCTATTCCTACGTCAGCCGCCGCCAAGGCAGGGGCGTCGTTGATCCCATCCCCTACCATGGCCACCACCCGCCCTTGGGCCTGCAGGCGGGCCACCGCCTCCCACTTTTCTGCCGGCAGCTGCTCCGCCTCCAGGTCGGCTATGCCCAGTTCCCGGGCCACAGAGCGGGCACTGGAAAGGTGGTCGCCCGTCAGGATCTTGAGGGAACGCACGCCTGCCTGGCGCAAGGACTGAATGGCCTCCCGGGCCTCGGGGCGCAGGGCGTCCCGCAGGGCAATCCCGCCCAGCACCCGGCTTCCCCGGGCCACCAGCAGGGCGGTGTGCCCTTTGGCGCGTTCCGCCGCCAGCCACTCCGCCGCCTCGGCCGGGATGGGCACCCCTTCCTCAGCCAGCAGCTCCTCGCGGCCCACCAGGACGGGCACCCCCTCCACCAGCCCCCGGGCCCCCCGCCCCGGCACCGCCTGAAAATCGGCCACCGGGGGGAGGGCGCCGGTCAGAGCCGCCTCCACCAGGGCACGCCCCAGAGGGTGCTCCGAGTACTGCTCTACGGCCGCGGCCAGCCGCAAGACCTCCGCTGGAGCCAGCTCAGGATGGCCAAAACCGGTTGCCGCCACCACCGCCGGCTTCCCCTCCGTGAGCGTGCCGGTCTTGTCCAGGACCACCGCGTCCACCCGCCCCAGTTGCTCGCAGGCGGGGCCGCCGCCCTTGACGAGAATCCCTCGTTCCGCGGCGCGCCCGATGCCGGCGGCAATGGCTGTAGGGGTGGCCAATACCAGGGCACAGGGGCAGAAGACGATCAAGATCGTCACGGCCCGCACCGCCTCCCCTGTGACTAAACCCACCAGAACCGCCATGGCGATGCTGGCCGGCACCAAAAGCCTGGCCCAGCGGTCGGCCACGCGGACCACGGGGGCCTTTTCCGCCTGGGCGCGGGCCACCAGGGCAATGACTCGGGAAAGGGTGCTCTCCACCCCTACGCGCGTTGCCCGCACCTCGAGCGCCCCCAGCAGGTTGGTGGTCCCCCCCAGCACCTCGTCCTGAGGCCCCTTCTCCACCGGCAGGGCTTCGCCGGTGAGCGCAGCCTGGTCCACGGTGGAGCGGCCGGACTCTACCACTTCGTCCACCGGGATCCGCTCTCCGGGGCGCACGAGTACCAGGTCCCCCACGGCCACCTGGCTGGCGGGTATTTCCACTTCTTTCCCCTCCCGACGCACCCGCGCCGTGGCCGGCAGGAGCGAGGCCAGCTTGGCCAGGGCAGCGCCGGCCCGGGCGACGGTGCGCCGCTCCAAGAGCTCCCCCAACGCCATGATAAAAGCCACCTCGCCGGCGGCGAAGTATTCCCCGATGGCCACCGCAGCCAGGAGCGCGATGCTGACCAAAACGCCGGCCGTGATGTCGCGCCGGCGCACCACGCTTTCCGCCGCCCCGTGCACGATGGGCAGGCCAGTGCAAAGAATGGCTACCCAGGCGGGGTCCCAGGTCCACGGCAGGCGCCCCCGGCCCGCCCAGCTGACCAGGAGGCTGAGACCGGCGATGGCCGCCAAAATGAGGTCCCGGTCCTGCACCAGCCGGCGCCTCAACCCCGCCAGCCGCTTCCGCGACCGCGCCGGCACTTTTTGTACTTCGGCCGTTCCGCGCGCTTCAGCCAATTTGTCCGCGGTTGCTTCCACGTCGGAGCCCCCTCTTAGAAGATCTTTGCCAGCGCCTCTTTTAGCTTATTGACGGCCTCCACCGGCTCTCCGCCGGCTATTCCACTCAGCACGCAGCTCTCCAGGTGATCCTCCAAGATCAAGCGCGTAACCTGGTTCAAAGCTGAGCGGACCGCCGCCAGTTGGATCAAAAGCTCGTCACAGGAACGCCCTTCCTCCGCCATGCGCTTGATGCCTCGCACGTGGCCCTCAATCTTGGCCAGGCGCTCTATTGCTTCCCCCATGTGTTTATGCTCGCGCAAGGGAACCGACCTCCGTGCCATCCCCCTCCCCTGGAGGGGGATGTATTGGCCACTCGTATTGTACACCAGGAAAACTGCTCGTGACAAGAGGGGATGGAATAAAGAGGCCAAAGTGCAGTATAATCTTAAATAAGAACATTCCTGATTGGAGGAGAAGCCCATTGGCCGACGGGTGCACGCCTCTGGAAGAATTATTCCGCCGCTTAAAAGAGAAGGGATACCGGCTCACCCCTCAGCGGCGCGCCGTGGCGGCCGCTGCCCTGGGAAACTCCGGCGCTTCCACGGCCCTGGAGGTACTGGAGCGGGTGCGGCCCTCCTTCCCCGACATCAGCCTGGATACGGTTTACCGCAACCTTCACCTGCTGACGGAGCTGGGCTTCCTCAACCGCATCAACCTGCCCGG
>JASBVW010000191.1 GCA_029961005.1 Bacillota bacterium | reverse complement strand
CACCACCCCCTGGGAGTGCAAGGCCAGGTATGAGAGGCTGGAGCAGGCCCAGACCGGCCTGGTTCAGGAAGCCGGGAAGGAACCGACGGGGGCCGCTTGGCGCAGGGAGAAGCCGGAGGAAGACATCTTGGACGTGCTCAAAGACTTTCCGGAGCAGGCCAGGAAGCTGGAGGAGCGCCTCCGGGTGGTGGAGGACGACCTCAAAACCCTGAAGGAGCGCCACCGCATTCAATTGGAGGACCTGGTGGCCGGCTTGACCAAGTTGAGCCAGGTGGTGGCGGAGCGGGACCGCCTGCACCAGCAACTGGAGGACACCCGCCGTGAACTGGAGCAACTGCGCGAAGAGCGGGCGAAGGAACATCAGCAACTGGAGGCGGAACGCCAAGAGCTGCGGGCGGTCTACGACGACCTCAACACCGTCTTAGGGGAGTTCATGCAGTTGAGTTCCATGGATAAACTCCGGGTGCTGGGCGACTTCGCCGCCCGCCTGGAGGTGACGGTGGACCGCTTCGGCAACGTGGTGCGCACGCGGCGCCGCGTCTGAAGGGGAGCCGGGCAACGGGGCCGGCGTTTGGCCGGCCCTTTACCCGAGCACCTCCTCCATCCACTGGCGGTACGCCGGGTTGAGGTGTGCCACCGGGAGCGCCGAGATGGCCGGGACCGAGTAAGAGTGAAGGGAGCGGACCGCCTCCATCAACTGGGGGAGGCGGGACGAGAAGGTCTTGGCCAGGAGGAGCGCCTCCTCGTCCTCCACCAGCTTTCCCTCCCACCAGTAGAAAGACCGCAGGGCCGGAATGACGTTGACGCAGGCCGCCAGGCGCTTTTCTACCAGGGCACGGCCCAGAGTGGAAGCTTCTTCGGCATTGGCCGCCGTGATGTAGACGAGGTACACCTCTTCTGCAGGGGCGTTCATTACGAACCCTCCTTCGGCCTCAGGCCTTTTCTTTTTTACCGATTCCGCTTCCTTAATTCCTTTTCTCTCGGGCAACCCCTGCTGAGGAGGCGCAATTGGGGAAGACTAGCAGGGGGAAGGTCCGTTTCAGCCAGGAAGGAGGATTGGCGGTGCGCAAACCTCGGGTAGGTAAAGAGAAAGACCAGGGAGAGAAGAGGGAGGTGACCCTCCACCGGACGGGAGTGGAGGAGGGGATAGTCATTCCCACCCTGATGGCCTGGGCGACCCTGGACCCCAACGACACCTCGCGGATCGGGTATCTGGAAGAGGTGGCCGAGGAGCTGTCTACCCCCGGGTCTACCCCCCGGGCCGAAGGAGTTGCCGCCGGGGAAATAAAGGCAAAGCAGGAACTGGGCTTTTCCCCTGCGAACCATTCCAAACAGTAAAAGCCAAGAAAAGCCCAGGAAGGGAGCCGGAATGGTGAGCAGGGAAACGCTGGTGGTAGAGGACACCGAGCGAGAGGTAATGCTGGACCTGGTCCGGGTCACTGAGACCGCTGCCCTCCGGGCGGGACGCTGGATGGGCATGGGGAACAAAGAAGCAGCTGATCAGGCAGCGGTAGACGGCATGCGGGGCATGCTGGACCTGGTCAAGATCGACGGCGTGGTGGTGATCGGTGAGGGCGAGAAGGACAAGGCCCCCATGCTCTACGTGGGCGAGCGGGTCGGGCGGGGGGACGGGCTGGAGCAGGTGGACATCGCGGTGGACCCGGTGGAAGGGACGCGGCTGGTGGCCCAGGGGCTGCCCAATGCCATGTCGGTGCTGGTGGCCGCCGCCCGGGGGAGCTTGGCCTCCATCCCGGCTTACTATATGCATAAGATCGCGGTGGGCCCCGCTGCCGCCGGTTATATAGACATCAACGCCAGCGTGCGGGAGAACCTGAGGGTGGTGGCGGCGCGCCTGCGGCGCAAGGTGAGGGACCTGACGGTGGCCATCCTGGACCGCCCGCGGCATGAGAAGTTGATCGCGGAGGTGCGGGAGTGCGGCGCCCGCATCAAGCTGATTCCCGACGGCGACGTTTCGGCGGGGTTGGCCACTGCCTTGGAGGAGACGGGGGTGGATCTCTTGATGGGCATCGGCGGTGCCACCGAAGGGGTGTTGACGGCGGCGGCCCTCAAGTGCCTGGGCGGGGAGATCCAGGCCCGGGTCTGGTACCCCACGGTTGAACAGGCGTTGCGGGCGGAAGAAGAGGGCGTGGACCTCAAGAAGGTGTACCGCACCGACGACCTGGCCAGTGGCGAGAGCATCATTTTTGTGGCGACCGGCATCACAGACGGGGAGCTCCTGCGCGGGGTACGTTATTACGGGGAGAAGGCCATCACCCATTCAGTGGCCATGCGGGCCCGCACGCGCACCGTGCGCTTCATTGAAACGCACCACAATCTGAAGTTTAAGACGCTGCGCTCCAAGAAGCGGCAGCGGGAGATGAGCGTATGAGCTCTGCCCGGCGGATCCTGGCGGTAGACGTGGGCACCGGGACGCAGGACATCCTGGTTTACGACCCTGCCCGGCCGATGGAGAACTGCGAGCAGCTGGTCCTGCCCTCTCCCACCGTGCTGGTGGCGCACCAGATCCGGCAAGCTACAGCGGCCCGCCGGCCGGTGCACCTGGTGGGGCCCCTCATGGGCGGGGGGCCCTGCGTCAGGGCGGTGCGGGAGCACCTGGCGGCAGGGCTGGCGGTCTTTGCCACCAGCAGCGCGGCCCGCACCATCAGAGACAATCTGGATGAGGTGCGGGCCCTGGGGGTGCAAATCAAAGAAGAGCCGGTGGAGGGGGCGCAGGTGGTCCGCACCGGCGACGTGGACCCGCCCCTCCTGCGGGAGGTTTTGGGGCGGTTTGCCGTAGCTTTGCCGGAGGAGTGGGCGGTGGCGGTCCAGGACCACGGAGAGTGCCTGCAGGGGAGTAACCGAGAGGTCAGGTTTCGCTTCTGGCGCGACTTCGTGGCCGGAGGGGGAGACCTGAAGGCCCTGGCCTTCCGGGAGCCTCCGCCCCTCTTCACCCGCATGCGGGCGGTGCAGGAGATAGTGCCGGGGGCGGTGGTGATGGATACCGCCGCGGCTGCCGTTTGGGGAGCACTGGCCGACGAGGAGGTGGCGGCTCGAGCCGAGGAGGAAGGTGCCATCATCGTCAACCTCGGCAACGGCCATACGCTGGGAGCCTTGGTGCAGGGAGAGCGGCTGTGGGGTCTCTTCGAGCACCACACGCGCCTTATGACGGGGGAGCGAATTTCCGCTTACCTTTCCGCCTTGCGCAGCGGCACCCTGCGCGACGAGGAGGTGAGGGCGGAAGGCGGGCACGGAGCCTACATCCATCCCGCTTTTTCCGCGGGGGAAAAAGCTTTCCGCTTTGTGGCCGTGACCGGTCCTCAGCGCCACCTGGTCAAGGGGTGCGGGTTTTACCTGGCGGCGCCCTATGGGAATATGATGTTGACGGGGTGTTTTGGCCTTTTGCGCGCCAGCTCAAGGTGTGCGGAATTCGGGAGGTGAAAGCGGTGGCCGGGCGAGAGAGTGGAGAAATCAGAAAGCTAAGAGGGCGGGGTGAGGTGGCCGGAGGTGGCCGGGGGCGGGAGAGGCTCATGCACCTGGCGGCGGTGGTGGTGCTCGCTTGTGCCTTTGTCTGGGCGGTTTGGCCCAGCCGAGCAGAAGCCGGCTTCTCCGTCAGCGTGACGCTCACGGCTCGCGACGAGGACGCCGCCCAAGCCCTCTTTATAGGAGCTATGGCGGGCTTTTTCGGGGTGGATTCCAGCGTGGTCCTGCGCTACCAGGAGAGGGAGCGCGATTTTCTGGAGACCATCTCCGT
>JASBVW010000190.1 GCA_029961005.1 Bacillota bacterium | reverse complement strand
GGAACCGAAGCTGGACCTGGAGCGCTTGGCCCGCCTGGACGAGCTTGTAGCCGTGCCGCTGGTCTTGCACGGCGGTTCGGGCGTTCCAGACGAGGCCATCCGGGCGGCGGTGGCCCGCGGGGTGCGCAAGATTAATATCGATACCGATTTGCGGCTGGCCTTTGCGGCTGCGGTGCGAGAGTTTTTGGCGGCTCATCCCCAGGAGTTTGACCCCCGCAAGATCTTACAACCGGCGCGGGAGCGGGTGCAGCAGGTCGTACAGGCTAAGCTGCGCCTCTTCGGCTGTGCCGGGCGGGCAAAGGATCTCAACCCCTCTGGCTCCACCAGTCCATCCATTCTATCCCAATGAGCGAGGTGACTGAAACGTTGAATCTCTCCGAACTTGAGGCCATGACTTTGGCAGAGCTGGCCGAAAAAGCGCGCGCGCTGGATGTGGAAGGATTTTCCAAGATGCGCAAGAAGGAGCTCATCCAGGCTATTATCCGCGCCGAAGCAGAAAAGGCCGGCCTCCAGCTGGCAGAAGGGGTGCTGGAAGTGCTCCCGGACGGGTACGGTTTCCTCCGCATGCACGGCTACCTGCCGGGGCCGGGGGACGTCTACGTCTCCCCTTCTCAGATCCGCCGCTTCGGCTTGCGAGACGGCGATGTAGTCCAGGGGCAGGTCCGGCTGCCGAAGGACAACGAGCGCTACCCGGCTTTGCTCAAGGTCCTGGCGGTCAACGGCGAGGATCCGGAGCGCGCCCTGCAGCGTCCGGAATTTGACAAGCTGACCCCCATCTACCCCAATGAGAGGTTGCGCCTGGAGACCACGCCGCGCGAGATTGCGACCCGCCTCATCGACATCATCGCCCCTCTGGGCAAAGGGCAGCGCGGCCTCATCGTTTCCCCGCCCAAGGCAGGCAAGACTACCCTCCTGAAGAAGATCGCCAACAGCATCACTGCCAATCACCCCGAGGTAGAGCTCATTGTGCTGCTAATCGACGAGCGCCCGGAAGAGGTGACGGACATGTCCCGGTCGGTCAAGGGGGAGGTGGTCAGCTCCACCTTCGACTTGCCGGCGGAGAATCACGTGCAGGTGGCCGATCTGGTTCTGGAGCGCGCCAAGCGCCGGGTGGAGATGGGAAAGGACGTGGTCATTCTCCTGGACAGCATGACGCGCCTGGCGCGGGCCCACAACCTGGTGGTCCCCCCCAGTGGGCGCACCCTCTCCGGCGGAGTGGATCCGGCGGCCCTCCACCGCCCCAAACGCTTCTTCGGCGCGGCCCGCAACATCGAGGAAGGGGGGAGCCTCACCATCCTGGCTACTGCCCTCATCGAAACGGGGAGCCGCATGGACGACGTCATCTTCGAGGAGTTTAAAGGCACCGGCAATATGGAGATCCATCTGGACCGGAAGCTGGCGGAGCGCCGCATCTTCCCGGCGGTGGACATCTATCGCTCCGGGACGCGCAAAGAGGAGTTGCTTCTGACCAGTGAAGAGCTGGAGATGACCTGGGTCCTGCGCCGGGTCCTGGCCACCTTGGGGGTGGCCGAGACCACAGAGCTTCTCTTGGAGCGCTTGACCAACACGCGGAGCAATAAAGAACTGGCCGCCCTCATCCTCAATTCCACCTTTGCGGAGAACCTGAGGGCGAAAGCGGAAGAGAGTCGGTACATCGGCTGAAACGTTTGGCGGGCGGGGGACCCCTGGCAAAAAATATCAGGGTAGAAGCTGCGCGGGAGGTTAGACTAGGTTAAAGAGACAGGGGGAGTAAGCAATGGCCGAAGAACGAAGGCCTGGCTTCAGCCCCTTTCTGGCGCTGGCGGCCTCCATTGTCCTCACGCTGGGCATCTTGGGTTTGGTGGGGCCAGTAAGGCCGGAGATAGAGCAAAACCTCCCCTCCGCGCTCCAGTTAGAGGAAGCGGTGCCCGCCGGCTCAAAAGCGCCGGAAAAGGAAGAGCCAGTAGCCACTGGAGAGGAAACCCCGGGCCCGGAGCCCGCAGCTCCAGACCAGGCCTTAAGTCCACCCCGCCTTTGGGCGTATACCGTGCAGCCGGGGGATAACCTGTGGCGCATCGCCCGCCGGTACGGCGTAGATGTGGAAACCTTAGTTGCCGCCAACGACCTGGCGGACCTTCATCTCCTGCGCCCGGGGCAGAAGCTTTGGATCTTGACCGTGAAAGGGGCGGTGCATCGGGTGCGGCCCGGCGAGAGCCTGTGGGAGATCGCCCGGCTCTACCGGGTGCCGATAGAAGAGATCGTCCGGGCTAACGCCCTGACGGACCCCACCCGGGTGCTGGTCAACCAGCGCTTGATCATCCCCGGGGGTAAACCCCTCCCGGAGTCGGCGCGTCGCCCCACCCCTTCCCGCCACGGACGTCTTACTCTGCACTGGCCGCTGCGGGGCCGCATCACCTCCTGGTTTGGCAAGCGCTGGGGACGGCTGCACGAAGGGATCGACATCGCCGCCGCTCCCGGGTCCCTCGTCCGGGCAGCGGCGGGCGGAAAGGTGGTCTACGCCGGTTGGGCCCCCGGGTACGGGCAATTGGTCATCCTCAATCACGGCGGTGGACTGAGCACCTATTACGGCCACAACGGACGGCTCTTAGTGCGGGGAGGCCAGGTGGTTCAGCGCGGAGAAGCGCTGGCCTTGAGCGGGAATACGGGGCGCTCCACCGGCCCCCATCTCCACTTTGAGGTGCGCCTGCACGGCCGGCCGCAAGACCCTCTCCCGTGGCTGCGCGAGTAACGGGGAGGAGCAAACGGCCGGAGGGTGCTCAGGCGTCCGGCCCGCTGGGCCGCCGGAGAATCGAGCAGGGCTGGGGTAAAGGCTGGGGGAGGAGAAGGGTTGTTCCACCTGGTCTATGCGGATAAGCAGGGGCGCCTGTATCAGGACCCTGAATTGGCGGCCCTCGGGCGCTCCGGCGAGGAATACTGGCCGCTGGGAGCAGCGGACCTGATTCCGCTCCCGCCGGGGGCGGAGGTGGCGGTTCTCCCCGGGCGGAGCCCCTTGGGCGTGGATCGACGGGGGCGGGCGGCGGTCGTCTCCTCGGAGGGGCGCCAGCCCTTGTGGGCGGTAGGGGCTCTCCTGCCACCGGGTTACCTCCGCCTGGCCCTGCCGGCCTGGGAGAAGGAAGAAGGGGCTCCACCGCTGGGCCTCTTTGGCTATACCGCCCTGGCCGGCCGGAAGAACCGGTTGTATGTGGCTGCCCTGCCTTTGGACCCCGACCCGCGTTGGGATCCGCGCCACTACAACCTCCCCGGGCTGGCCGAGTTGGTGGCGCAACGCCGGCGGGCCAGCCCGAGCAACCGCTTGTTGGCCCACCTGGCCCACTGTGCGGAGGTCTACCACTGTTACACCGCCCAGAACCTCTTTTATCGCCGCTGGGAGGCGGGTATTCCGGTCTCGCCGGCCTGCAACGCCGGCTGCCTGGCCTGCATCTCCTTCCAGGAGGCGGAGTGCTGCCCTGCGCCGCAGAAGCGGCTGGAGTTCGTTCCCACCCCGGAAGAAGTAGAGGAGCTGATGGAACCCCACTTGGCCGGGGCGCCGGAGGCGATCGTCAGCTTCGGCCAGGGCTGCGAGGGGGAGCCCCTCTTGCAGGCGGAACTCCTGGAAGAAGTGATCGGCCGGGTGCGCCGCCGGACGGCGCGGGGTTCCATCAACCTCAACAGCAACGGGGGGGATCCGCAGGTGGTGGAGCGGCTGTGCCGGGCCGGTTTGAACTGCCTGCGCGTCAGCCTTTTCAGCGCCCGCCCCGCACTGTACGACCTCTACCACCGGCCCCGGGGTTACGGAGTGCCGGAGGTACG
>JASBVW010000189.1 GCA_029961005.1 Bacillota bacterium | reverse complement strand
TCTGGACGACCCGACGATTAAGGCCATGCGGGAGCGGCTCTCTGCCCGGGCTGTGACCTATGGGCTGCGGGAGCCAGCGGACCTCACTGCCCGGGAGATCAGGCTGCGGGAGGGTGGTTCCAGCTTTATCGTGGTCTGGAAAGGCAAAGATTTGGGGCGCCTGGAGCTGGTCATCCCGGGGCGCCACAACGTTCAAAACGCTTTGGCCACCGTGGCCGTGGCCCTGGAGACGGGGGTGGCGCTGGAGGACGTGGCCTCCGCCCTGGCCACCTTCCACGGGGCCCGGAGGCGCTTCCAGTACATGGGCGAGGTGGGGGGGGTGCTGATAGTGGACGATTACGCCCACCACCCCACGGAGATCGACACCACGCTCCAGGCAGCCCGGGACAGCTGGGGGCGCCGGATCGTGGCCGTCTTCCAGCCCCACCGCTACACGCGCACCCATTTCTTGATGGAAGAGTTTGCGGGGGCTTTCGGCGCGGCGGACGAGGTGATCATCGGCCGCATCTACTCCCCGCCTCCCGATCAGCCCATTCCCGGCGTGACCTCGGAGCGGTTGGTGGAGCTGATCAGGCAGCGGGTGCGCTGCCCCGTGCACCACATCCCTGAAAACGACGACATCGTCGCCTACCTGGCGGAGACCGTGCGCCCCGGCGACCTGGTGATTACCATGGGTGCAGGAGATATCTGGACGGTGGCCCGCGACCTGGCGGTAGAGCTCCAGAAACGGCAGGTGAGATCGGCGGCGCCGTGAAGATCAGCTTCGACCCCTCTGCGCTGAGCCTCTTGCGGGCTTTGGCGGCTGGGCGGGGCGCCGGCCGGGCGGAGTACCTGCGGCACCTGGAAGCGGTAAGACTTTCCCTCAATGCCGGTTTTGACCGCTTACTGGCCCTGGAGGACCTGCCGGATTTTACCCTCTTTCCCCACCAGAGGGCGGCGGTGCGCCGGGTCCTGGCGGAGAAGGGTGGCTGCGCCATTCTGGCCGATGAGGTGGGGCTGGGCAAGACCATCGATGCGGGGGTCATCGTGCGGGAATACCTGGTGCGGGGGTTGGCGCGGCGGGTGTTGATCTTGGTGCCGGCCGGCCTGGTGGAGCAGTGGCGCCAGGAGCTGCGGGAGCACCTGCACCTGGACTTTACCGTGCCCGCCTCCCCCGCCGGGTGGGGCGAGTCCGGGCTGCTCCTCCTCTCTTTGGACACGGCCAAGCGGGAGCCGTGGGCCGGGGCCCTGGCGCGCTACCAGTACGACGTGGTGGTGGTGGATGAGGCCCACCGCCTGCGCAACCGGGCCACCGCCCTTTGGAAGCTGGTCAACCGCCTGCAGAAGAAACACCTGCTCCTCCTGACGGCCACCCCCATCCAGAACAACCTGCGGGAACTGTACAACCTGGTGACCCTGCTGCGCCCCGGGCAGCTCAAGACCTTTGCGGCCTTCAAGCGGGAGTTCATGCTGGACGAGCACTCCCCGCGGGACCCCGAGCGCCTGCGGGGGGTACTGGCCCAGGTGATGGTGCGTACGCGCCGGGCGGAGGCCCTGGTGGGGCTGCCGCCCCGGCGCGTCTTTCATCTGGAGGTGCGGCTCTCTCCGGCGGAGCAGGAGCTCTACCGCCGGGTCCTGGAGTCGGCCCGCGCCCTCTACAGCGGGGAGGGGTCCGGCCAGCGCCTTCTGCTCCTCATGCTCCTTTTGCGCGAGGTCTGCAGCAGCCCCCGGGCCGCGGCCGGCACCCTGGAGCGCCTGGCCGGCCAGGTCCCCGCTCCCCGCCGGCGCCGGCTCCTGGAGCTGGCCGGGCGCTGCCGCGCCTGCGGCCCCGGAGCCAAGTGGGAGGCCCTGCGGGAGGTGTTGGCGCGGGAAGAAGGGCCCGCGGTGGTCTACACCGAGTTTACCGAGACGCAGGCGGCCCTGGCCGACTTGCTCCGGGCGGAGGGCTGGCCGGTCTTTCTTTACGCGGGGGGCCTTTCCCGGCAGGCCCGTGCCCGAGCTCTGGAGGAGTTTCGGCGCCAGGGCGGGGTCCTGATCAGCACCGAGGCGGGGGGTGAGGGGCTCAACCTGCAGTGCGCGCGCCGGGTAGTCAACTACGACCTGCCTTGGAACCCCATGCGGGTGGAGCAGCGCATCGGCCGGGTCCACCGGCTGGGGCAGGTGCACCCGGTGGAGGTCTTTAACCTAACGGCGGCGGGCACGGTGGAGGAGCACGTGCTCTACCTTTTGGACAAGAAGGTGCGGATGTTTGAGGCGGTGGTGGGGGAGCTGGAGCTGATCCTGGGGCTGGGGCGCCTGCGCCACCTGGAGGGGGACCTGGGGCGGATCTTTCTAGGGTCGGCGGACGAGGAGGAGGTGCGCCGGCGCCTGGAGGGGCTGGGGCAGGGGCTGGCCGCTGCCCGGGCCCGCTACGAGCGGGTGCGGGCGCTGAACGACCGGCTGGCCGGGGTGAGCCCTTAAGCGGGCCCCGGCGGCCCCGGGGTACCGGTTTGCCTTCAGAAGCGGGAGAGAGGCGCAGAGAAAGGGTGCGCAGGGGAGTCATGGAGGCGCAGAAGAGCAGGGGGGCTAAAAATACGGCGGTGTCTGAGCGGCGGGCTCCCGCCGGGGTGGTGGCGCGGCTGCTCTACGGCTGGTGGGAGGAGAGGGCGGCGAGCGAGGCGGCCGGGGCAGGGTGGGCTCCCGGTGCCGGCGGCGGGGCGGCTCCTCTCTCCGAGCGCTGGGTGTTGCGGCGCCTGGTGCTTTTTCATTTTCTCGTTACGCTGCGCGCCGTGGACGACCGGCAGTACCTGGTGCCGGTGGCGGTGGACGCCTTGACGGAAGAGGCGTACCCGCTGGAGGCGGAGAGAGGAGCGGCTCAAGCTGCGGGAAGGCAGGGGCTACCACCGGCGGGGGAGGAGAGGCCGGTAGAGCGAAGGCTCCTCGCAGGAGGGGGAAGCCTGCCGGAAGGCCTGGCCCTGAGGCCGCCGGGGGAGCCGGGGTCGGTGGAGGTGCGGCCCCGGGCCCAAGGTGAAAAGCTGGCCGGAGGGCAGGGGAGGAGGTGGGCTGAGAAGGGCTGGGAAGGCGAGGGAGAGCATCAGAGGCGGCTGCACCGCCTGGGCCGGAGGCATTACGCCTTGGCCCGCCTTTACCGGGCCGGCTATCAGGCGGCGCTGGAGGTGGTCAAAGCGAAGATCGAGCCGCGCTTGGCCGAACTGGAAAGGGCCCGCCGTCAGGAAGAGGGGCGCCTGGTGGAGTATTATCGAGGTTTAGGCCAGGAACTCCTGGCGGAGGTGCAGAGAGCGGCGCACCGGGCGGCGGTGGCCCAGGTGCGCCGCCAGCTCTCCCACAGCCGGCCCGGCAGCCCGCGCCGGGCAGAACTGGAGCAAGAGGAGCGGGAGCGGCTGGCCGAGCTGGAGGAGGTGAGTCGCCGCTCCCGGCGTGAGCTGGCCGCCCTGGAGCGCGAGCAGCGCCAGCGCCTGGCGGAGCTGGAGCGCCGGTATACGGTAGAGCTTTTGCTTTCCCTGGTGGGGGCGGCGGAGGTGTACCTGCCCTTCCGCGTGCGCACCCTGCTCCTGCGGGCGGGGGAGGTGGAGCGGGAGGTGGAGGCAGCCTCTTGCCTTTTGGCCGGGATCAGGATCTGGCCGCGCTGCGAGGTCTGCGGGGAGGCCCCCTCCGACCTATCCGCGCTGCGCCTGGCCCCCGATGGCCTGCTCCTCTGCTCCCGCTGCGCGGTTTCCTGCCCGGCCTGCGGAGGCTGGGAGGTGCGGGGGAAGACGGCGCCGTGCCACCTCTGCGGCCAGGAGGTTTGCCGGCGTTGCGTTTCCTTTTGCCCCGAACCGCGCCTGCGCTTAGCCCC
>JASBVW010000188.1 GCA_029961005.1 Bacillota bacterium | reverse complement strand
GCCCTTCGCCCGCAGCTTCCGGGAGGAGGGGGAGAACAACGCCTTCGACGGCGAAGATGCCTGGCAGGCCGTGGCTCGCTTTGGCACCTCTAACAGCCCCCAGGACGTCCCGGACGCCATTTCGATCGACGACGCAGTAGTAAACGCGGACGAGGATAGAGGAATCGTAGAGGAGGTGGACGGCCTGATCGATCTCACCCGGGGGGAAGAGGACCAGAAGTCCTTTCTCTACCCCGAGCCGGTAGACGCCCAGCGCCGCCGGCCGCATCGCCAGGCCATGCGGGGCACGCGCCCCGACCCTACCGCCCCCCGGTCGGGGAAGGCTTGAAGGTTGGGTCCGGGTGTTGTTCCCCTCCCTCGTCTGTGTTAAAATGGTCGTGGTATGCTCTTCCTGGCATTAGGAGCCCTGGTCTTTGTGCTCGACCAGGGAGCAAAATGGTACGTGAGCACGGCGCTGGTCCCCGGTGCCGCTGTGGCCCTGGTGCCGGGGCTTTTATCTTTCGTGCGGGTGGACAACCCCGGCGCGGCTTTTGGCCTTGGGCGGGGGCAGCCCTTTTTACTGATCCTGGCCGGTGCTCTGGCCCTGGTCGCTGCCGTCTTCCTGGCCTGGCGCCGGCGCCGGGAACCCTGGTGGCAGACGGCTTTGGGGATAGGAGCCGGAGGAGCGTTGAGCAATTTGGTCGACCGCCTCACCCGCGGTTTCATCTTGGACTTTATCGACCTGGGGTTCTGGCCGGTCTTCAACCTGGCCGATTTGGCCGTCGTTGTGGCAGTGGCGCTCATCATCTGGCGGTTGTGGGCGGAGCAAGGCGGGGTGGGAGGATGTCTCTGATCCAGGTCAGGCCGGTGCTCTTTTCCCTGGGCAGGTGGAAGGTCTACTCGTACGGGACAGCCCTGGCCCTCTCCTTCCTCCTCGGCACCTGGCTGGTGGTGCGGCAGGTGCGGCGGCGGGGCGAACCGGTGGAGTGGGTCTACGACCTGGCTCTGCTAGTGGCTGTTTCTGCCGTGGCGGGAGCCCGGCTCCTTTTTGTGCTGCTGAACTGGGGTGATTACGCTGCCCACCCGGCTGAGATCTGGCATTTGACGGCCGGAGGGCTTTCCATGCACGGGGGGTTTGCCGCCGCTTTTCTGGCGGGCCTCTGGTTCACCCGCCGCCGGCGGCTCAATCCCTGGGCGGTGGCCGATCTGGCGGCTCCGCCGGCGGCTCTGGGCACCGCCGTCACCCGGGTGGGCTGTTTCCTCAATGGCTGCTGCTACGGCCTGCCTGCCCCTCCGCCCTGGGGGATGGACGCCTGCTACCTGCACGACACCCTCCGCTATCCCGTGCAGCTCTATGAGAGCGGCCTGGCTTTCCTGCTCTTCCTGGGGCTCTGGAGAAACCGGGAGCACCGCCATTTTCCCGGCTACCTCATGTTCAGCTTTGCCGGGTGGTACTCCGTCATCCGTTTTGCGGTGGAGTTCTTGCGGGACGGCCCGCGCCTGTGGCCGCCCCTTACCCTGGCCCAGGTGGCCAGCCTGGCCATCGCCGCGGTGGCCTTTGCCCTGATGCTTCTCTTGGATCGCCGCTGGGCGCACTCTGCAGCGGCGCGGGGAGAGGGGCGGGGGCAGTGACCGGTTCGGCGAGCGGTGGAGCGGGGGAGGGGGGAAAGGAGGCCGTGGCGATGGCGCTGGCGGGGGAGGAAGCGGCCGGGAGCCGGCTGGACGTCTTTCTGGCAGCGCACCACCTGGTGCCTTCGCGCTCAGCGGCTCAGCGCCTAATCGAAGGCGGCCGGGTCTTGGTGGACGGCGCAGCGGTCAGGAAGCCCTCTTATCGCCTGCGGCCAGGGGAGAGGGTAGAGGTGCGGCTTCCCCCGCCCGCCCCGGTGGAGGTGGTGCCGGAGGAGATTCCTTTGGACATCCTATATGAAGACGAGGACCTGGTGGTGGTCAACAAGCCGCGGGGGATGCCGGTTCACCCCGGGGCCGGCCGCTCCAGCGGCACCCTGGTCAACGCCCTCTTGGCCCATTGCCGGGACCTCTCCGGCGTAGGAGGGGCGCTGCGCCCTGGCATCGTCCATCGCCTGGATAAAGATACCACGGGCCTTTTGGTGGTGGCCAAGCATGACGCCGCCCATTTGCACCTGGCCCGGCAGATCAAGGAGCGGCGGGTGACCAGGATCTATCTGGCCCTGGTCCACGGCCGGCTTCCGGCGGCGGAAGGGAAGATCGAGGCGCCGATCGGGCGCCATCCAGTGGCACGGAAGAAGATGGCGGTGGTGGCCAGGCGGGGGCGGGCGGCGCTCACGTACTACCGGGTCTTGGAGGAATGGGCTCGCTTCAGCCTGTTGGAAGTGAAGTTGGGGACGGGGCGCACCCATCAGATCAGGGTGCATTTGGCCTATCTCGGCCACCCGGTGGCGGGCGACCCCACCTACGGCCGTCGCCGCGCCGAGCTGGGCCTGGAAGGCCAAGCTCTTCACGCGGCAGTGCTGGGTTTTTGCCACCCGCGCACCGGGGAATACGTGGAGTTTTCTGCTCCGCCGCCGGAAGACTTCCAGCGCGCTTTGGCTCTTCTGCGCTCGGGAGCGGTCTGACGGCGAGCCAAAGATGATGAGGGGAAGGAGCCGAAGGTAGAGATGGGGCGCAAAGAAACGCCAGAGAGCTTAGAACTCATGCCGCAGTTGCCTTTGCACTTTCGAGCCCTGGTCAAGCCGCGCTCGGTGGCCGTCATCGGCGCCTCCCGGACGCCGGGCAAAGTGGGCCACTCCGTGCTCTCCAATATCCTGGAGAGCGGCTACCAGGGCAGGGTCTACCCGGTTAACCCCAAAGAAGAAGAGATCCTGGGCCTGCGCTGTTATCCTAAGATAGAAGCGATCGGAGAGGAGGTAGACCTGGCCATTGTGGCCATCCCAGCCCTTGCGGTGCCGGGTGTGGCCGAGGAGTGCGGGCGAGCGGGGGTGAAGGGCGATCGTCCTCTCGGCGGGCTTTAAGGAGCGCGGCAAGGAGGGGCTGCAGCTGGAGAAGCAGTTGGTCGAGGTTTGCCGCCGTTACGGGATGCGCCTGGTCGGTCCCAACTGCCTGGGGATTATGGACACCCACACCCCCTTGAACGCCTCCTTTGCTTCCCGAATGCCCCGCCGAGGAGAGATCGCCTTCATCTCCCAGAGCGGCGCTCTGGGGACCGCTATTCTGGACTGGAGCCTGGCGCGGGGAATCGGCTTCAGCAAGTTCATCAGCCTGGGCAATAAGGCCGACCTGGACGAGACGGACTTCATAGAGCTGGCGGCGGCCGATGGGGAGACCAGGGTGATCCTGAGCTACATAGAGAATGTGACGGACGGCTTCCGCTTCATGGACGTGGCCCGGTTGGCCAGCCGGCGCAAGCCCATCGTGGTCCTGAAATCGGGCGTCAGCGAAGCGGGGGCGCGCGCAGCCACCTCCCATACGGGCGCCCTGGCCGGCAACGACCGGGTTTACGAGACCGTCTTTCAGCAGTGCGGCATCGTGCGGGCGCACACCGTCCAGGAGCTCTTTGACCTGGCCAGCGTCTTTGTCACCCAGCCGCGCCCGGCCGGCCGCCAGGTGGCCATCGTGACCAACGCCGGCGGGCCAGGCATTATCGCGGCCGACCGGGTAGAGCTTCTGGGCCTGGCCATGGCCCGCTTGAGCCGCGAGACGGTAGAGGCTTTGCGGCAAAAGCTCCCTCCCGAGGCCAGCCTGTACAACCCGGTGGATGTGATCGGGGATGCCCGGGCCGACCGGTATGCCGCCGCGGTGGACCTCGTCTTGGCCGATCCCAACGTGCACAGCCTGGTGGTCATCTTAACCCCTCAGGATATGACAGAA
>JASBVW010000187.1 GCA_029961005.1 Bacillota bacterium | reverse complement strand
CCCTGGTGGGTTTCCCCCTGGCCAACACGGACGAGGTGCGGCGCGTGGCCGAGGCGGAAGGGGTCGACTACGTGCTGGTGATGAACGACGAGGAGCGCTGGCGCTTCGTCCGCGACCGCAACGGGCTGGAGGTCTTCAACGACGTCATGCAGATCATTTACCGGCTGCAGGAGTTTGACACCGTGATCTTCCTGGGCTCGGACTTTCGGCTGGACCTGGCGTACCGGATTTTGGGGAGCCAACACGTGGTGGGGATAGAGCTGGGGGAGAGCCCGATCAAGGGCGATCGGACGGTGGACCTGGCCGAGTTGCGCCGCCTCATCCGGACGCTGAAGGGGCGGAAAGGGAGCGAGTCTGAAGGCGAGGGGAGTGGAATAGAGTGAAGCGGGTCGTCAGCGTCAGCCTCGGTTCCTCCCGGCGGGATCACGCCGGAGGTGGAACTGGCAGGAGAGAAGGTGCGCATCGAGCGCATCGGCACGGACGGCAACCTGGACCGGGCGGTGGCCCTGCTCCGGGAGCTGGACGGGCGGGTGGACGCCTTCGGCATGGGCGGGATCGACCTCTACCTGGTGGCGGGAGACCGGCGCTACGTCATCCGGGACGCCCGGCGCCTGGCTGCGGCGCCGCGCCGCACGCCCATCGTGGACGGCTCCGGCCTCAAGAACACCCTGGAGCGGCGGGTGGTGCAGTATCTGGCCGGCGAGGCCGGGCTTCTGCGTCCGGGGATGAAAGTGCTCCTGGTCTCCGGCGTGGACCGCTTCGGCATGGGGGAAGCGCTGGTGGAGGCGGGGGCGGAGGTCATCTTCGGCGATTTCATCTTTGCCCTGGGCCTTCCTTTTCCCATCCGCACCCTGCGCACGCTGAAGATCCTGGCCGCCATCCTTTTACCCATCCTCTCCCAGCTGCCCTTTACTCTGCTTTACCCCACCGGCTCCCGGCAGGAGTCCACCAAGCCGCGCTACCCGCAGTACTACCAGTGGGCTGACGTCATCGCCGGCGACTTCCACTTCATTAAGAAATACATGCCGCCCCGGCTGGAGGGGAAGATTATCCTCACCAATACGGTGACGGCGGAGGACGTGGAAGAGCTGCGCCGCCGGGGGGTCTCCTACCTCGTCACCACCACCCCCGAGCTGCACGGCCGCTCTTTTGGCACCAACGTCATGGAGGCGGTGCTGGTTGCCCTGTCAGGCAAGGCGCCTTCTCAGCTGACCGTAGAGGATTATCATTACTGGCTGGACCGACTGGGCTTTGCGCCCCGGATCGAGAAGCTGGCTTGAAAGTAAGAAAAGAGGTGCGACTGTGGAAAGATTTGCCTTTATTATTCACCCCCTTGATGTGCGGGACGTGGCCCGCAAGTTCCCCCTGACCCGTTTCCTGCCTCCCACCCTGGTGGAGCGGGGAGTGGCCCTTTTACCGCCCGTCAAGACCTCGCACATTACCGGGGTGCGGTCAGCTACCGGGGCGGAGGCAGAGGGCTGGTTTGTGGGTTGCCCCCTGACGGCCCGGCTGATGCTGCAGCTCCCGGAAGAGTACGTCTTGGGGCGCATCGTGGCCGCTGCCCGGCTGGCGGAGCGGCTGGGGGCCGGGATCGTGGGGCTGGGGGCCTTCACTTCGGTGGTGGGGGATGCGGGGGTGACCGTGGCGCGAAGGGTGGGGATAGCCGTGACCACCGGCAACAGCTACACGGTGGCCACCGCCCTGGAGGGGATTAAAAAGGCGGCCGAGTTGATGGAGGTGGAACTGGCGCGTTCCACCGCGGTGGTCCTGGGGGCCACGGGCTCCATCGGAAGCGCCTGCGCGCGCATTCTGGCCCGGGATGTGCGCCACCTGATCCTGGTGGGGCGCAATCAGCCCCGGCTGCAGCGTCTGGCCGAACACATCCTCGTGGAGAGCGGCGTCTCGCCCCAAATCACCACGGATGCCAAAGGAGCCCTCCGCCAGGCCGAGGTGGTGGTGACGGTTACCTCCGCGGTGGATACGGTCATTGAGCCGGAGGATCTGAAGCCGGGGGCCATCGTTTGCGACGTGGCCCGCCCGCGGGACGTGTCCCGGCGGGTGGCCGAACTGCGTCCGGACGTCTTGGTCTTTGAGGGCGGCGTGGTGGAAGTGCCGGGCGAGGTGGATTTTCACTTCAACTTCGGTTTCCCCGCCCGCACTGCTTACGCCTGCATGGCTGAAACCATGATCCTGGCTTTGGAAGGGCGTTACGAGAATTTCAGCCTGGGGCGCGATTTGACGGTGGAGCAGATAGAGGAGATTGCCGCCTTGGCGAGGAAGCACGGCTTTCGGCTGGGAGGGCTGCGCAGCTTTGAACGGGCGCTCACGGCCGAGGAGATTGCCCGCGTCAAGGAGGCGGCCCGCGAGCAGAGGCGCCGCCCGCTCCAGGTGCCGCAGGCGGCTCCGGCCACGGCCAACTGAGGCCCTTGCGCCCGTCCGGCCTCTGTGTTAAACTAGAGGACGGCGAGATGGCGGAGCGGAGCGACGAGGATTACATGCGGGAAGCGCTGGCCGAAGCGGTCCGGGGCGGCCAGAGGGGCGAGATCCCTATCGGGGCCGTTCTGGTGCTGGAAGGTCGGGTTGTGGCCCGGGCCCATAACCTGAAAGAGGCCCGGCAGGATCCCACTGCCCACGCCGAGCTCCTGGCCATCTCTGAGGCGGCCCAGCGCCTGGGGCACTGGAGGCTGACCGGTGCCACCCTCTACGTCACTGTGGAGCCCTGCCCCATGTGCGCGGGGGCGATGGTCTTGGCGCGCATCAGCCGCCTGGTCTACGGTGCACCCGACCCCAAGGCCGGAGCGGTGGACTCGCTCATGGATGTGGTGCGCCACCCCGGCCTGAACCACTCTATCCGGGTGACCGGTGGAGTGCTGGCGGAGGAATGTGGAGAGGTGATGCGCAACTTCTTCCGCGCGCTGCGGGAGAAGAAGGAAGAGGCCGATGACGGCGCGGAGAGATGACCGAGTGGTTGAAGGTGCCGCTCTCGAAAAGCGGTAGGTGGGTAGTCCCCGCCTCGTGGGTTCGAATCCCACTCTCTCCGCCATTAAAATTAAATTCTACTGTGCGGAAGGATGGCCGAGTGGTCTAAGGCGCACGCCTGGAGAGCGTGTAAGGGGGAAACTCCTTCGTGGGTTCGAATCCCACTCCTTCCGCCATTTTATTTGCTTGCCCCTCCTGAAAGAAGGAGTCGCGCTCTCCGTGGAGTATTTTGTCTACTGGGGAAAAGCGGCAAGGGCTGCTGGGCAGCCGCCGCTGCTTCAGGAGGGGGTAAAGAATTTATGGAAGAGAGAGCCCGCCCGGTGCGGGATAAAGCTGTTTGGCTCACGGGCGCGGTTGCTCTGGCGGCGTTTCTTTTTTCCTGGCTTGTCCAGCCTTCCCGTTTGCAGGCGGCCTCCATTGTCGGCTCCTTCCACGATCTGTCCCACATCGACGAGCACCATATGGCGGACCTGTACGCGGGCAGAGTCTATAACGACTACAACGAGGTCTGCGTCTACTGCCACACTCCTCACCACGCCTCCACGGTTCAGCAGCCGCTTTGGAATCGGCAGAATTACACGGTCTCCTACCAGACTTACTTCAGCGAGACCATGGACACTACGCCCGGCCAGCCGGGCCCGGTCTCGCGCCTCTGCCTGAGTTGCCACGACGGGACCATCGCGGTGGACGCGGTCTTAAACGTACCCAATGCCCCGTACGTGGAGCTGTCGCAAAGGCACGCGCGGATGCTGCCGTACAACGACCCCAACACCGTGATGGAGAACTGCTCGGACTGCCATATCGACAATGGCTGGGGCTGGCCCGATTTCCGACACAGCTTCCTCGGAACCGATCTACGCAACGAC
>JASBVW010000186.1 GCA_029961005.1 Bacillota bacterium | reverse complement strand
ACGTCCACTCACCACACCCGCCTCCGCAGCACACTATTCAGTTTCCAAGGACCAGGCAACGTGCCGCCCCGTCCTCCCGGGGCGGCACAGCGATTCTTATCTTACTATAAGAGATTGTGTTCTGTCAACACTTTTTTCAACCTGCTCTTCTGCCAACTTCAACCCTTGGTTGCGGGCCTCTTTAAGCAGGTACATGTACTTTCTCTCCGCCGCCTGAATGTTGTAGACGGCCACGTCGATCAAGTCCGGTTCGGTGACAAAGTCAAAGTACGATTTGGCCAAGATCCACTCCAGACGGGCTGCTTCGACACTCTCCAAAAGGGAAGGAACCCTTTTCTCCGCCTTGTCCGACAGCTCCTCGGGTTCGGGCAGCACCTGGGCCGTGACGGCAGACCATATTTTTGCGAGCATCTTCTTCACGCCAATACCCCCCGGCCATTACCTTTTTTTGAAAGTATGGACCGGGGGGCTTTTCACTATACAGAGCGCCTCCCTTTCAGAATTCCCTTCTCCCTTGGAGGGCCCGGGTAAGGGTGAGCTCGTCCACGTATTCCAAATTCCCACCCACCGGCAAGCCGTAGGCGATGCGCGTCACCTTGATCCCCAGGGGTTTCACCAGGCGAGCTACGTACATGGCCGTAGCCTCGCCTTCCACGCTGGAGGAGGTGGCCAGGATGACTTCGCGCACTTCTCCTCCTTCCAGGCGCGGCAGGAGTTCCTTCAACCTGATGTCGTTGGGCCCCACCCCTTCCATGGGGGAGATGGCCCCCTGTAAGACGTGGTACAGCCCTCTATACTCGTGAGTGCGCTCCAGGGCCACCACATCTTTCGGCTCCTCCACCACGCAGAGCAGGGAACGATCCCGGGAGGGATCGCGGCAGATCCGGCACGGGTCTACATCGGTGATGTTGAAGCACGTGGTGCAATGCGTAGTCCTCTCTCTGGCCTCCAAAATCGCACCGGTCAGCCGCTCCACCTCCTCCTGCGAGAGGCCGACCAGGTGCAGAGCCAACCTCTGCGCCGTCTTGGGGCCTACACCGGGCAATTTAGTGAGTTCATTGATGAGCTGAACCACGGGTTGCGGATAAAACATCTCAGATGATACCCTGCAGCAGGGACGGATGCAGCCCGTTCCCTGTTATTTTGGCCATCTCGGCCATCGCCATCTCCCGCGCTTTGCGGAGAGCCTCGTTCACAGCCACCTGAACCATGTCCTGGAGGAGTTCCGCGTCGTCCGGGTTGAGCGCCTCCCGCTCGATCGTCACCGAAACCACTTCGTTCCGGCCGTTGACAGCCACCCGCACCATGCCGCCCCCGGCCGTAGCTTCCACCACCTTGTCCTTCAGCTCTTCCTCCAGCCGCGCCAAATCCTCTTTGATCTTTTGCGCCTGTTTGAGGATCTGCTGGAAATTGCCTAACATCCACCCACCTCCTCTGTGCTTCAAACCCGGTTTCTTCTATTGTATCTGACGCTCCGCCTCTTTAGAAGAGGCGCCGCCGCCCCGGCGAGGCCCGGCCTCTACTTGGATCACCTTGGCCTTGAAGAGTTCCACGGCGTAGCGGGTTAAAGGGTCGGAGAGAGGAGCCGGCGTAGTCCCGGCGGCAGGGGCCTCCTCCCTCTGGCTCTCCCGCCCCGTTGCTAAATTATCCTCCCCGGTCCCCTCGGTCCCCTCGCCCCCTTCTTCCAAGGAGCACTCCAACTGGAGCTCGCGGCCGTAATACTCCCGCAAAGCCGCCTCCGCCACCTTGCGGTTGGCCGGCCGGTTGATCTCGTTGTAATGGAAGGCCAGCGTGCGGGGAAAGCGCACGCGCACCTTTCCGCCTTCCACCCCCACCGGCTTGCCCTCCCGGAGAAAGGCTTGCACCTTGATGGACTTCTTTTTAAGCACCTCCAGGTACTCCGGCCAGCGTTGCAAGAGATCGGCCTGCTCCTTCTCCCCAGCCGACTGCTCCGGCGGTGCTGCTGCGGCCGCCTTCGCCGCTGCGGCCTCCGCCCTGGGGGCCTGCGCCAGCGGAGCAGGCTGCCTCGGCACCGGGGCAGCGGGCGCTTCGGCCGCCGGCTCTGCCGCTACAGCCGCCTCCCGCCCGCTCGCCTGGGCCCTCCGCTCCAAGATGCGCAGGAGGGCCAGCTCCAAAGGCAGCTGGTAGCGGCCGGTCCAGCGAAACTCATTTAAGGCCTGAAAGAGGGCATCCACGGCCCCGGCCAACTCCGGCAGGGAAAAGGCGGAGGCCTGCTCCTCCACAAGAGCGCGCTCCCGCTCGTCGCACTCCACCAGGTGCCGGGCCCCGGCCCGCCACAGCATCAAGTTGCGGAAATGCCTGACCAGGTCGCGGGTGAACTGTGCCACGTCCTTCCCGCCATCCCCTACCCGGGCCACCGTGCTCAAGGCCGCTGCGACATCCCCTGCCGCCACGGCCTGAACGAGGGCGGCGATCTCCTCCCGGTCCGCCACTCCCAAAAGCTGCTGTACGTCCTCCGCTCTGATGCGGCGTCCGGCGAAAGAGAAGCACTGGTCCAAAAGGCTCAGGGCGTCCCGCAACCCCCCTTCTGCGGTGCGGGCCAGAAGCCGGACCGCTCCCGCTTCGATCTCCAGCCCTTCGGCTGCCGCTACCTTCTGCAGGTGCGCCTCCAGTTCCTCCACCGGGATGCGGTGAAAATCGAAGCGCTGGCAGCGAGAAAGGATGGTAGCCGGAACCTTGTGCGGTTCGGTGGTGGCAAAGATAAAGATGACGTGAGGAGGAGGCTCTTCCAGCGTCTTGAGCAGAGCGTTGAAGGCCTCGGTGGTGAGCATGTGCACCTCGTCGATGATGTAAATCCTGTAGCGGCCGGCAGCCGGCGCCAGCTTGACCCTCTCCCGGAGTTCCCGCACCTCGTCGATCCCGCGGTTGGAGGCCCCGTCGATCTCGCTGACATCCAGGGACGTCCCTTCCGCCACCTGGCGGCAGTGGAGACAGCGCCCGCACGGATCAGGGGTCGGTCCTTCCTGGCAGTTGAGCGCTTTGGCCAGGAGCTTGGCCAGGGTGGTCTTCCCGGTGCCGCGGGGGCCGCAGAAGAGATAAGCATGGGCAATGCGCCCGGCCCGCAGGGCATTCTGCAGCGTGCGCACCACGTGTTCCTGGGCCACCACGTCCTCGAAGCGCTGGGGGCGCCATTTCCGGTACAAGGAGAGATAAGCCACGGCTCACCGCCCCTCCTCTCCGGCGTACTATTCGCCCGCCCCTTTCTCTTCTCCTGTTTTGGGGGGAGAAAGAAAAGATCTGCGCCGGCCATGCCGGCGCAGACCACTTTGACCGTGCACCTGCCGTCGACCGCCCACCTCCGGGCGTTCTTCGGGCCACCAACTCCAGCCAGGCGACCTCGCGGCACCCAGGGCACCTTGCTTACCGCTGCTTCCTCCCGGACCTGACGGGGTTTACAAGACCCTGCCGCGCGAGACCCAGCTCTCCTCGCCGTGCACCCGAACCGGTCCCCACAGGTGAGGGCCTCGGGCGAGGCATCAACCCCGCTGGAGCGGATTGCGGGTACAGGGCACCGCTACCTCCCCGTCTAGCACGGTCAAAGATGCGGTTCGACGACCTTGCCTTATTATAGTATGCCTGCGTCGGGGTGTCAAACCCCCCGGGCCGGCTTTACTTGACGTGGCAGGTGAGGCAGAGGGCGCTCCGGCTGTTATCGGTGCGCAGGAAGGGCTTGATGGCCGGATCGTGTACGTTGTGGCAGGTGACGCACTCGATCTGCCCGTTCACCAGCCGAACCCCGTTGGGGAAGACGCCTCCCTGTGGGACCGGCGCCAGGCCCGAGCCACCCAGGTAAGGGATGGCGATAGGGTGGTCGTTGCGTAGATCGGTTCCGA
>JASBVW010000185.1 GCA_029961005.1 Bacillota bacterium | reverse complement strand
ATCAAGAAATCCGGCCGCTGCGGCAGGAAGAGGACGTGGTCCGCCGCCTCGGCTACCTCCTCCGCCCCCTCCGGGGCCAAGGCGATGACCGTGGCCTCGCGGGCTTTGACCTCCTTCATATTGCTGATCATCTTTTCGCGCAAGGCCCCCTGGGTGGCCAGGGCGATGACCGGCACCCCCCGCTCGATCAAGGCCAGGGTGCCGTGCTTCAGCTCGCCGGCGGCGTAGGCTTCGGCGTGGATGTAAGAGATCTCCTTCAGCTTGAGGGCTCCCTCCATGGCCACCGCGTAGTCCAGCCCCCGGCCGATGAAGAAGACGTCCTCCCGATCCTTGTACTGCCGAGCCAGTTCCTTGACCTCCTCCGCCCGGGCCAGGACCGCCTCGACTCCGGAGGGCAGGGTCCGCAGCCCCGCCGCCACCTCCGCCGCCTGGGTGGCCGGGATGGTGCCCCGGCGCTGGCCCAGGTAGAGAGCCAACAGGTAGAGGGCGATGAGCTGCGTCAGATAGGCCTTGGTGGAGGCGACGGCGATCTCCGGGCCGGCCCAGGTGTAGATGACGTCGTCCGCCTCCCGCGCCACCGAACTGCCTACTACGTTGGTGATGGCCACCACCCGACAGCCGGCCCGCTTGGCCTCCCGCAACCCGGCCAGGGTGTCGGCCGTCTCGCCGGACTGGGAGATGACCACCGCCAGGGTGTCGGCGTCGATGAGGGGGCGGCGGTAGCGAAATTCCGAGGCCAGGTCTACCTCTACCGGGAGGCGCACCAGCTGCTCCAACACGTACTTGCCCACCAGCCCGGCGTGGTAGGCGGTGCCGCAGGCCACCACGGCGATCTTGCGCAGCCGGGAGACCTGCAGGGTAGTCAGCTTCACCTCGTCCAGGGAGACCTCCCCGCCTTCGCCCAGGCGTCCGGCCAGGGTGTCCCGCAGGGCGCGGGGCTGCTCGTGGATCTCCTTGAGCATGAAGTCCTCGTAGCCGCCCTTCTCGGCCATGGCCACGTCCCACTGCACCTCCAGGACCGGCTTCTTCACCGGCCGCCCCTGGCGGTCAAAGACCTGGACGGCCTCCGGCGTCACGGCGGCCAGCTCGCCGTCCTCCAGGACGTAGACCCGGCGGGTATGGCTCAGGAGGGCCGGGATGTCAGAGGCCACCAGATTCTCCTCCTGCCCCAACCCCACCACCAGCGGGCTGTCCTGGCGCGCCACCACAATCCGCCCCGGTTCCCGCCGGTGCAGGGCCGCCAGGGCGTAGGATCCCTTGACCTTCTCCAGGGCCCGGCTCACCGCCAGGAGCAGGTCCCCCTGGTAAAACTCTTCGATCAGGTGCGGCAGGACCTCGGTGTCCGTCTGGGAGCGGAAGATGTGGCCCCGCTCCCGCAGCCAGCGGCCCAGCTCCTGGTAATTCTCGATGATGCCGTTGTGCACCACGGCGATCTCCCCGCGGCAGTCCAGGTGCGGATGGGCGTTTTCGTCGGAGGGCTGTCCGTGGGTGGCCCAGCGCGTGTGCCCGATCCCCACCGTGCCGGTGAAGCGCTGCCCGTTGATGTGTTCCGTCAAATGGGCCAGGCGCCCTTCCGCCTTGACTACGGCCAGCCCCTCCGGCTCTTGCACGGCCACGCCGGCCGAGTCGTAGCCGCGGTACTCCAACTTAGCCAGCCCGGCCAGGAGCAAGGGCAATGCTTCCTGGCGGCCGGCATAACCTACGATTCCGCACACACCGCATTCCTCCTCGCGCTAGAGGGCGGTGCGGTCGCCGCGCCACGCAGCCTCCCCTTCTGTTCCGGAGTCGCCTCCGGGTTTTGTAGGGGGCCTGACGACCGTGGCCGGCCGGGGGTCACCCGCCGATCCTTCCGAGATCCCCCGCCTCGTCAACTGGCCGCCCCTCAGGCAACCAGTCCCGGCGCTTTTGGGCCTGACTATCCTCCTCCGCGGCACCGCAGCCTGCCCGTCTTTCGTTTTTTCTTTTTTGGCTTTCCTCCGGCTTTAATTGAGCTCCTGTTGAATCACCCGCGCTACCTGCTCCACCACCTCCTGTACCGTGGCCTCGTCCGGCCCCTCGCCCATCACCCGCACCACGGGCTCCGTCCCCGAAGGGCGGACCAAAAGGCGCCCCACGTCGGCCAGGGCCTCCTCGGCGGAGGCGATGGCCGCGCGGATGCGGGGATTGGTCTCGAGCTCCTCCTTGGCCCGGACCCGCACGCTGATCAGCACCTGGGGGTAGGTGGACATCTCCGCCGCCGCCTGGCTCAGGGTGCGGCCGGTCCGCACCAGCACCTCCACCAGCTGGAGGGCGGTGAGAATCCCGTCCCCCGTGGTATTGTGCTCCAGGAAGATGATGTGCCCCGACTGCTCGCCCCCCAGAGTCAGCCCTTCCCGCAGCATGGCTTCCAGCACGAAGCGGTCGCCGTTGGGGGTGACCACCACCTTCCCGCCGTGCGCCTCCAGGGCCTGATGCAGCCCCAGGTTGCTGTAGACGGTGGCGGCGATGGCCCCCCGCGGCAGGCAGCCCCGACGCAGGCGGTCCAGGGCGCAGACAGCCAGGATGCGGTCCCCATCCACCACCGCTCCCCGCTCATCCACCGCGATGACCCGGTCCGCGTCCCCGTCGTGGGCCAGCCCCAGCCAGGCGCCGTAGCGGCGCACGGCCTGCTGCAGGACGTGGGGATGGGTGGAGCCGCACTCCACGTTGATCCGCGCCCCCTCGGGGCGATCGTGCAGGGCGATCACCTCCGCTCCCAGCTCCCGAAAGACCCGGGGTGCCACCTCCCAAGCGGCTCCAAAGGCGCAGTCGATGACGATCCGCCGCCCCCGCAGGTCCAACCCCTCCACCGTGCTCCGGAGGAAAGAAGCGTAGCGGTCGGCGGCGTCGGGCAGGTCGTAGATCCTCCCCACGCCGGTCCCCGCGGGGCGCGCCAGCCCGTCTTCTTCAGCCAGGAAAAGCCGCCCCTCCCGGTCCAGGACCAGGGACTCGATCTCCTCCTCCAGCTCCTCAGAGAGCTTGAACCCCCGGGCGGAGAAGAACTTGATCCCGTTATCCGCCACCGGGTTGTGGGAGGCAGAGATCACCGCCCCCGCCCCGGCCCCCAAGGCCCGGGTCAGGTAGGCCACGCCCGGAGTGGGCAGGATGCCCACCCGCACCACGTCGGCCCCCGTAGAGGCAATCCCGGCCGCCAGGGCCGCCTCCAGCATCTCGCCGGAGATACGGGTGTCCCGGCCGAGGACGATCCGGGGGCGACCCCGCCCGTCCCCGCCGGGCCCGACATCGCCCCGCTTGGGGCCGCCGGCGCTCGATCCGGGCTCTCCGCCCTCACCTTTAGCTTCTCCACCCGGGAGACATGCGCGGAGGAGAACGGCCGCCCCGGCCCGCCCCAGCTTAAAGGCCAGCTCCGGCGTCAGCTCTTGATTGGCCACTCCGCGCACTCCGTCTGTGCCGAACAGTCTGCCCATCGCGCCTTCGCAGCTCCTCCTCTTGGCACTGGCCCGCACTTATACGTATGCCATACTCCTACTCCCGGCCACGGTCCGGCTCTGCCGGCCGCGCGGGGAGAGAACTGGACGAGTCTCCTGTTCCCGGCGGGCTTCCAGGGCCATTTACTCCTTCCGGCGCCTCCGGCTTCCCCGGTTCCCCTTTCCCCCCTGCCTCGTCGCCGGCGGGCTTTTCTTCCAGGAGAACCTGGGCATAGAGGGGCTCCAGCCCAATCACCCGCCCCGCCGTCGGGGCGCTGACGTGCAGGCGCACCGTGTGCCGGCCCGCCTCCAGGCCCGCCAAGTCCACCCAGGCGCGCAGCTCGCGCTCCACCTGCCGGCGGTCCTACGCCGCGGCCAGAACCCGCACCTCCACCGCTGAAGGAACCCCG
>JASBVW010000184.1 GCA_029961005.1 Bacillota bacterium | reverse complement strand
AGGGGATGAGCAGGGGCTGGGCCGCGAGCCTTCCTTCTCTCCGCCATGCTTGGTACAGTTGATCGTAGAGCACCCGTTCGTGGGCGGCGTGCTGGTCTATCAGCACCAGACCTTCCCTGCCTTCACAGACCAGAAAAGCCCGCCTGACCTGCCCCACCAACCGCAGCGGGGGGACTGCCTCGACCTCCCCGGCGCCCGGAGCCCAGGCGGGCAGGGAAAGAGAACGGGCAAGGAGAGGGGAGGGAGCAGGGAAAGAGGGCGCAGGCGCGGGAGAACCGGCCCCCCGGGAGGTGGACCAGGCAGGGGAGGGCTCGCTTGACCGCCCTCCCTCCCCCGCCTCTGTGGCTCCCGGTTCGCCGAGCCAGCCAGCGGAAGGAGGTTCTTCTTTCCTCGCCTCCCCGGCCACCCCCGGGCTGCGCTCCCGCCTGAGCGCAGCGGTGACCGCCCCGTAGACGGCCCGATGCACTGCCTGGGCGTGGTAAAAGCGCACCTCCCGTTTAGCCGGATGGACGTTGACGTCCACCGCCGCGGGGTCGAGCCAGCAGTGCAGAATGGCCACCGGAAAACGCCGCGGAGGGAGCAAGGTGCGGTAGGCTTCTTCCAAAGCATGGGTCAAGAGCGGACTTTCAATCGCCCGCCCGTTCACGAAGATCCATTCCTGCCACCGGTTGGCCCGGTGCAGCTTGGGTAGACCTACATAGCCCGAGACCGCCACCCCTTCGGCTTCCCAGGAGACGGGCACCAGGTCCCGCGCCACCTCCAGACCCTGCAAGGCCGCCACCGCATCCAGGAGGCGGCCGCTGCCCGGAGTGACCACGAGTTGCCGCCCCTCTTGGAGGAGCCGGAAGGAGACTCCGCTCTGCGCCAAGGCATAAGCCGTAACGACGGAGGCGATCCGCCCTGCCTCTACCGGCGGCCTCTGCATAAACCTGCGGCGCACCGGGGTATTAAAGAAAAGATCCCGCACCACCACCGTAGTGCCGGGAGGCGAGCCGGCCGGCTCCACCCCGCCGACCATCCCCCCTTCGGCCCGGATGCGCCAGCCCTCTTCCGCTCCCTGCACCCGGCTGATCAGTTCGATCCGAGAGACGGCGGCAATGCTGGCCAGGGCCTCTCCTCTAAAGCCCAGGGTGCGCACCGACCACAGCTCTTCCTCCCGCTGTAGCTTGCTGGTGGCGTGGCGGGCCAGGGCCAAAGGCAGGTCTTCCCGCTCTATACCCTCGCCGTCGTCGGTGCCCCGGATCAGCTCGAGGCCCCCACCTCGCACCTCCACCTCAATGTGCCGCGCCCCCGCATCGAGGGAGTTTTCGATCAGCTCCTTCACCACTGAAGCCGGGCGCTCTACCACTTCGCCGGCGGCAATCTTATCCACTACCTCGGGGGCCAAAAGGCGGATCTTACCCACGGGGTCCACCCGCCGCTTCCCGTCGCCCTGCAGCCGCCCTTTCCCCCTCTTCCCCTAAAAGTCGCCGGGCCCGTTCCACCAAATCAGCTAGGAGGTTGAGCGCGTCCAGAGGGGTCAAGCGGTTCACCTCCACCTGGGCCAACTCCTCCAGGAAGGAGCGCAGGGGCGAGAAGAGGCTGAGTTGTTGCACCCCGGCTGGCCTGTCCCCTCGCCCCAGCGGCTTTCCCGCCGGCCGGCTGCGTTCCAGCCCCGCCAGGATTTGGCGCGCCCGCTCCACCACGGGCCAGGGAAGACCGGCCAGCCGAGCCACTTCGATGCCGTAGCTGCGGTCTGCTCCCCCCGGTACGATCCGGTGCAGAAAGACTATCCCTTCCTCGGAGCTGGCCACTGCCACCTGGTAGTTGCGCGCCTGCGGCAGGGTCTCTACCAGCGGCACCAGTTCGTGATAATGGGTGGCAAACAGGGTGAAGGGATGAGGGCCGGGCCCGCCCTGCAGAAACTCCACCACCGCCCAGGCGATGCTGAGGCCGTCGAAGGTGCTGGTCCCCCTCCCCACTTCGTCCAGAAGGATCAGGCTGCGGGGAGTGGCGTGGCGCAGGATGTAGGCCATTTCGCTCATCTCCACCAGGAAGGTGCTCTGCCCGGAGGCCAGGTCATCCGCCGCCCCCACCCGGGTGAAGATGCGCTCCACCACCCCTACCCGAGCCCGCGCCGCGGGCACAAAGGACCCCATTTGGGCCAGGAGGACGATCAGCGCCACCTGGCGCATGTACGTAGACTTCCCCGCCATGTTGGGGCCGGTGAGCAGGATGAACTCCTGCTCGGCGTGGTTCAGCCGGCAGTCGTTGGGGACAAAGGGCACCTCGGACATCATCCGCTCCACCACCGGATGCCGCCCGCCCTCGATCTCTATCTCCCCGCCCTCGTCCACCTCCGGCCGGGTGTAATTCCAGCGCACCGCCACCTGGGCCAGGGCCGCCAGGACGTCCACCGCCGCCACGGCCCGGGCCGTAGCCTGGATGCGGGGCGCGGCCGCAGCCACCGCATCGCGCACCGCCAGAAAGAGTTCGTATTCCCGCTCCACAATCCTCTCCTCGGCCCCCAGCACCAGAGCCTCCTGTTCCTTGAGCTCGGGGGTGATGAAGCGCTCGGCATTGGCCAGGGTCTGCCGCCGCTGGTAGCGCTCCGGCACCAGGTGAAGGTTGGGCCGCGTGACCTCCAGGTAGTACCCAAAGACCTTGTTGAAGCCCACCCGCAGGGATTTGATGCCGGTGGCCTCCCGCTCCCGCGCCTCCAGGGAGGCGATCCACTCCTTGGCGGCGCGGCTGCTCTCCCGCAGGCGATCCACCTCCTCGTCGTAGCCCGGGCGGATTAGCCCCCCCTCCCGCACCGTGGCCGGAGGGTCGTCCACCAGGGCCCGGTCGATGAGCTCCTTGACGTCCTGGAGATCGTCCATCTCCTCGCCTAACTGGCGTAAAAGCGCAGCGGGGCTGGCCAGGAGGAGGGAGCGCACCGCCGGCAAGGCGGCACAAGAGCGAGCGAGAGCCACCAGATCACGGCCGTTTGCGGTGTTATAGCCGACCCGACCTATCAGCCGCTCCAGGTCATAGACTTGGCGCAGGTGGAGGCGCAGCTCCTCCCGCACCTCCGGCCGTTCCACCAGGTAGGCCACCCACTCCAGCCGGCGCCGGATCTCCGCTACCGAAAGGAGCGGACGCTCTACCCACTGGCGGAGGAGCCGCCCGCCCATGGCCGTGACCGTCTCGTCCAAAACCCAGAGGAGGGAGCCCTTGCGCTCCCGCCAGTGCAGCGATTCCACCAGCTCCAGGTTGCGCCTGGTGGCGGGGTCGAGGCCCAGGTAATCCCTTCCCCAATAGGTATGCAAGCGCGTGAAGTGACTCAGGGAGCTCTTCTGCGTCTCCTGGAGGTACTCCAGCAGAGCCCCGGCGGCCCGCACCGCCAGGTCTAGGTCCTGGCAGCCCAGGGCCGCCAGGGTGGCCACCGCAAAATGCCCGGTCAAGGTCTGGACGGCCCGGCGGTGGCTGAAGGACTCCGCCGGCCTCTCCGTGACCACCTGGCCGGGCAGGCTGGAGCGCGCCCACTCGGTTAGAGCGGCGTACTCTGCGCTCCAGATCCTCTCTTCCCCTGGGCCTTCCGTGCGGTAGGCTCCTGCAGGCACCAGGAGCTCGGCGGGGTCGATCCGGTTCAGCTCCGCCAAGAGCTCCTCCCCCGCCCGGGCGCCGCGCCATTCCGTCACCGCCAGTTCGCCCGTCGAGGCATCGGCGTAAGCCAGCCCGCAGCCCCGGCGCTCGCACCACACCGAGGCCAGGTAATTGCGCTCTTTGCCCCGCAGCGCCTCGGCCTCTATGACCGTCCCCGGAGTGACCACGCGCACCACTTCGCGCTTGACCAGCCCTTTGGCCTGGCGGGGGTACTCCATCTGCTCGCAGATGGCCAC
>JASBVW010000183.1 GCA_029961005.1 Bacillota bacterium | reverse complement strand
GGGGCACTTATTCCTAAAGCCCTGAGCAGGGGGTTCCCGTAATACTCACTGGCGTACACTATCCCTAAATTTAGCGTAAATAGCAGAAACATGGTCGCCAGGAGAGCTATGCCCTGGCGGCGGTCCCCCACCAACCGGCCAAAGGTGATGGGTAAGGCGGCAGGAATGAGTTGAATGGCCAACATCTCCAGCAGATTAGTAAAGGGCGTGGGATTTTCATAGGGGTGGGCGGAATTGGCGCCCAAAAATCCTCCTCCATTACTGCCCACAAGTTTAATGGCCTCCTGGGAAGCCACCGGTCCCATGGGAAGAGTCTGTTTTCCTCCTTCCAGGGTGACAATTGACACATAAGGGCTGAGATTCTGGAGCACACCCTGGGAGACCAGAACTAAAGCCAGGAGCAGTGAAAGGGGTAACAAGACCCACAGGATGGTCCGCACCAGGTCTACCCAAAAATTGCCAAGCAAGGTGGTCTCCCGCCTGACCAAACCCCGGGTGAAAGCTAAAGCCACGGCCACACCTGTCGCCGCCGATAAAAAATTCTGGACGGTCAGGGCGACCATCTGGGTAAAATAGCTCATGGTCCTTTCGCCGGCATAGGCTTGCCAGTTAGTATTGGTCACGAAGCTCACGGCGGTATTAAAAGCCAAAGCTGGTGGTACGGCCCCCAAATGCTGTGGATTAAAGGGCAAGAAACCTTGGAGCCGCTGGATCAAGTAGACCGCCAGCAACCCCAGAGCATTAAAAACCAAAAGTGAGAGCGCGTACTCCCGCCATCCCATTTCTTTGCGCGGATCAACTCTGGCCAGCTGGTAAAAAGTTTTCTCCAGGGGTTTCAAGCACGGGTCCAACGCCGTCCGTTCCCCATTAAAAACGCGAGCCAGGTAGTAACCCAAGGGAACGGCCAAAAGGACCAGGAGCACAAGATAAAAAACTATTTGCATCAGGTCAAAACTCAAACGCAATTACACCCCTTTTATAGCTCTTCTGCCTTAATTAGAGTGTAAAGGAGATAAATAAGCAGACCGGTCGAAAATATAATTCCCAGGATACTATCTCTCATACAGAGCTCCCTTATACCTTAGAGGTGATGCTCGGTGCTAAACCCTACATTGTCTAATTGTATCCCGCCCTCGCCTAAATATCAGCTCAAAAACGGAAGGGGAAGGGTAAAAAAAGCATAAAAATCCCCTCCCGGCAACAGCCCCAGCCGCAGGAGGGGGAAGGGTGGATCATAGGGGTTCGAGCCCTGAGGGCGCGCCAGGTGTCAAGACCGGGGGCGCATAGCTTCGAATTTCTTCTGGCAGGCTTCGCTGCAGAAGAAGTAGTCCTGGCCGTCGACCGAGAGGCGGCGGGCCGTTCTTTTATCGACCCACATGCCGCAGACCGGGTCCACCGCCCGACTGTCGCCGCCAGAGGCAGGGTCCGCCGGCCCGGTGGGCGGACTCCAGTGCCCGCTGCCGCAACAGCCTCCGCCCCAGCGCCCCCAGCGGCGCCAGCCGCAACCGCTGAAGAAGAACAGGAGTAAGAAGAACAGTATCAGCCAGATGCCGTCGTAACCCAAACCGCCCCACAGACGCATTTGTCTTGCCCTCCTCGGATTTTTACCTCTCTTCCCCTTGGGACCAATGAGACCCTTACCCTCTCACTCCCTAATGATAACAGAGGGGTGTAAAGTTCTGATGAAGATCAGGGAAGAGGGGTAATCTCTTCCTCGGTTCAAGTTTGGTCTACGGCTACACAGGTATACACGGGCGGCCTTTCCGCCCCGCAAGAGCCACCCGCCGGCAGGCTTGGGCAGTGAAAAGCCCCGCCTGCTCTTTCTTCGGGCCTCCAATATACTATAGGTTGCTCCAGTGCGGAGATCACTTTGGCAGCGGCCGATTCTCCAATTTTGCCACCTTCTCACTCAGCAGCAAGATGAACTTCGGGAGATGCTTCCCCAACCACTGAAAGGAGGAGGGGGTCTTAAACCAAACTTCCGCTCCCTCACTCAGATATGCGATGGCTTCTTCTTCGCTCCCCAGTGTATAAGTGTCTGGAATGTACTTAGGCATCTTCTTTGCTCCCAGCAGGAAGGCTACCACATAAGGATTGCAGAGGAAGGCCAGGGTCAAGCGGCGCTCGGCCACAGAGGTGGCGCCTTTTTGCCGGAAAGTCCAAAGCGCCAGGGGATAGAGCCATGCCGCTCTCGGTTCCTCTTTGTACCTTTTGACCAGTTTCGAGACGGCTTCATCCTGGCCTGCGAGCATCAGCCAATTGATCAGGAGGTACCGGAGCCCCTGGTTATCGCCGGGATTGAGCTGGAGGAGATCCCAGAGGTGCGCGATCGCTTCCTGCCGCCTACCCAAATCCCACAGCGTTATAGCTAACCCAGTGCGAGCCCTCATGTAAGGCCTTGTTTTTACCACGCCCCAGAAATGGCCCTTCTCCTGGTCGAAGGTCTCCGGGCCGAGCGCTCGTTCACCTGCCCTGACTCCCTCTTCGTACAGTCGCAGCGCTTCTTCTGCGCTTTCGGCCTCGTCTTCGGCCAGGATTACGTAGGCATCCGCACAGTCTGCCGAAAGTTCAAGGGCTTTTTTGGCCAGCTTTATCCTGTGCTGGCGGCTCGGCGTTTCCCAGGCGTCGTAGATCAGCTCTTGGGCCTGTTCCAGGGGGGTTAGGGGTGGTTCAAAGAAGGGCTCCGTAGCTTCATTAAGGGACTCGATAAAAGTCTTTAATTCCTCCTCTGAGTTAAACTCCCGCTTTTCCAGCACCCGCTCAAGTTTTGCTGCCTCGCGTTCCGTTTTCAAATGAAAAGACACGACTTTCCCTCCTTTTCTGCTCAGGCTGAAAGGGGTTCTGCGTTCGGTTCATTTGGCTCTTTCTCTGTTGAAGGGCAAACCCCTTTTTCGCGCCGCAGGGAGGTCAGCCAGCCGGGGTCATCTTCCGCGCCCAGCGCCAGGCGTTCTCCTCTACCCGCTCCTCGACCAGGCCGGCGCGGTGCAGGCTGGTCAGGCAGGCCAGGATGGGGGCGCGCGCCAGGACGAAGCCGGCGGCGTCCGGGAGGTGTTCCCCGGCCTCCGCCAGGACGGCGGCCAGCACCTGGTCGGCGGTCAGAGGGGCGGACAGGCAAGCGAGGACGCGGGAGCGGAGCTCTTCCAGGCGCTGGCGGTGGGCCGCCACGGCCGCGGCGAGGCTCTCGGAGTCGCAAAAGAGGGGACCGTGGCCCGGGACGTACGTAGCGGCCCGGGAGCCGGCCAGATGCTCCAGGGAGCGCAGGGTTTCGTCCAGGTCCACGCAGTAAGGGGCGTAGTACTTCTGCAGGGCCTCCGAGGGGAAGAGGGCGTCTCCCACGAAAAAGACCTCGTCCACCCGGTAGCCCATCTGCCCCAGGCTGTGGCCGGGCAGGGGCACGGCCTCGATCCGAATCCCCTCCACTTCCAAGGGGCCGGGCTGAACCACCTCGTGCACGGGGCACGGTGGGGCCAACAGAAACTTGCCGCGCAGGCCGGCGGGCGGCAGCGCCCCGCCGTAGAGGCTGAAGGGCTCCAGCACGGGATGGCGCAGGACCGCGTCTTCGCCGGCCGGGGCGTAGATCCGGCACCCGGTGCGGCGCGCCAGCCAGGCGTGGCCTCCGAAGTGGTCGGCGTGGGCGTGGGTGGTGAGGACGGCAGTGAGGGGGCGCCCCAATTCTTCCGCAGCTTTAAGGAGCCGCCGGGCGTGGGAGTCGTCCAAGCCCGTGTCCACGGCGATCAGCCCCTTTGGGCCTGCGATGAGCCCTTTATTGGAACCCCCTCCCACCACGTAGACGCGCTGGCTGAGCTGCTGTAGCAATGCGGCTGCCTCCTTTTTAGACTGCCTAGATCTAGATTAATTTAATCTTCTGACTGCCCGGGGAGACTCCTCTTT
>JASBVW010000182.1 GCA_029961005.1 Bacillota bacterium | reverse complement strand
TGAGCGACCTGGAGGTGGCCCGGGCCCTGTCCCGCGCGGCGGCGGAGCGGGGCCGCAAGCTCCGGGTCCACGTCAAGGTAGACACGGGGATGGGCCGGTTGGGCTTGCGCCCACCGGACGTGGTGCCGTTCCTCCACGCCCTGCGCGACCTGGGCGGCCTGAAGGTGGAGGGGGTCTTCACCCACCTGGCTACGGCAGACGAGGCCGACAAGTCCTACGCCCGCCAGCAGTACGAGGCCTTTCTTTGGACGAAGGAACAGATTCGGGCGGCGGGGCTCGACGTTCCCTTTTACCACTGCGCCAACAGTGCGGCTCTCCTGGACCTGCCGGAGATGGCGGAGGGGATGGTGCGCCCGGGGATCGCTCTCTACGGCTGCTACCCCTCCCCCCAGGTGCAGCGGCGGGTGGAACTGAAGCCGGCCATGCAGCTTAAGGCCAGGGTGGCGGCGGTCAAGCGCCTGCCGGCGGGGAGCAGTGTGAGTTACGGCCGGACTTATACCTTAACGCGGGAGGCGGAGGTGGCTCTTCTCCCTCTGGGTTATGCCGACGGTTTCAGCCGCCTCCTCTCCAACCGGGCTCAGGTCCTGGTGGGCGGGCGGCGCGTGCCCCAGATCGGGCGCGTCTGCATGGACCAGTGTATGGTAGAGCTTCCCCCGGGAATGGAGGTGCGGCCCGGTCAGGAGGCGGTGCTCTTTGGGCGGCAGGGAGAGGAAACCATCTCTGTAGAAGAAGTAGCCGAGCGCTTGGGCACCATCAGTTATGAAGTGGTCTGTTTGGTCAGCGCGCGCGTCCCCCGCGTTTACCTGCGCGGAGGGCGGGCGGTCGAGGTTTGGGAGGCGGACTGGCGCCCGCGCGCGGCCCGCCTCGGCGAAGGAGAGTAGAGATGCCAAAAGAAGTCAACGAAGGACAGGCGCGGGAGAAGGAGCGCTTGACGCAGCGGGTGCGGGCCAAGCTGGCCGAGCGGGACGCCCGGCTGACCCCCCAGCGCCAGCAGATTCTGGAGATCTTTGCCGATTACCCGGACCGGCACCTCAGTGCGGAGGAGATCTACGACCTGATCCGCCGGAAAAACCCGGAGATCGGGCTGGCCACCGTCTACCGCACTCTGGAGCTTCTGGAGGAGCTGAAGATCATTCACGGCATCAACTTCGGCGACGGGCGGAGCCGCTATGAGTTCACGCCCGTCGACAAGCACACCCACCATCACCTGGTCTGCCTGGGCTGCGGCCGGGTCTTCGAGGTGGACGAGGACCTTCTGGAGAAACTGGAGCAGTCCATCGAAGCCAAGCACGACTTCGAGATCGTCGACCACCAGGTGAAGTTCTCCGGTTACTGCGGGCGCTGCCGGGGGCGCGCGCGCCGGTAACGCGGGCGTGCCCGGGGCGGGGCCGAGCTCCCGGGCACCGGGCGATGGGCAATAGAGAATTCTGAGGTAGAGGCTGGATCTGCGGCAGCGGGCGGTGGGTTCCGGTGGCGGGACAGGGCGCCCGCCGGCTGGCTGAGCGAGCGGAAGAACGGGTCCAGGAGGGACCCGTTCCTTTTTTTGTTGGCGAGAGGAGTTTTCGCCAGAAGAGAGAATATTTACAGCGAGGTTTTAATAGAAAGAACACGATTTCACTGAATGAAACAAAGGGCGGCTCGCCCCGCCCGCGGAGGTTGAGGGATGAAGAAGAGGAGGACCGGTTATTACAGCGTCACTTCGGTGGCCAGGGCGCTGGACATCCTCCGGTGCTTCAGCGCCGCCAATCCCTCTTACAGTTTGACGGAGCTCAGCCGCAAGCTGGGCATTCACAAGAGCACCGTACACCGGCTTCTGGCCACCCTGGAAGAGTATGGCTTTGTGGAGCGCAACCCCTTGACGGGGCATTATCGGCTGGGGTTGCGGGTGCTGGAACTGGGTTTTGCCGCGGCTTCCACCCTGGACCTGCGGCGGGAGGCCAGGCCTTACCTGGAAGAGCTGCAGAAGAAGTGCGGAGAGACGGTCCACCTGGCGGTGTTGGATCGGGGCCAGGTGGTGTACCTGGACAAGCTGGAAGGGCAGGGTGCCGTCCGGATCTATTCCCAGGTGGGGCGGCGCGCCCCGGCCCACTGCACCGGCCTGGGCAAGGCGATGCTGGCCTATCTGCCGGAGGAGGAGGTGCGGGCCGTGATCCGGGAGCACGGCTTGCCGGCCTTCACGCCCAATACCATTACGGACGAGGAGGAGCTGTTGCGCGCTTTGGCTGAGGTGAGGGAGCGCGGCTTTGCCTGGGACCGCGGGGAACACGAGGCGCCCATCACCTGTGTGGCGGCCCCGCTCATGGACTATACGCGGCGCGTGGTGGGGGCCATCAGCATCACCTGCGTGGCCAGCCAGACCAGCGAGGAAACCATGGCGCGCTACGCCGAGCTGGTCAAGGAGACGGCGTACAAGATCTCGCGCTCCCTGGGCTTCGCCCGGCCGGAGGACGAAGAGGAAGAGGGCGCCTGAAGGAAGGGCCCTCCGTACTGGAGGGATGAGCCATTCTCGCCGTAGTCGTCGACGCAGGAACGAGCAACACGCGCGCCTTTTTGGTGGAGGAGGGGCAGATCGTCGGCCGGTACAGGAGGGCCTTTGGCATCCGGGATGTGGCCGTGCAGAGGTCGCGGAGGGAGCTGGAGCGGGTGGTCCGCCAGGCCATCGCGGGCGCGGTGGGGGATGCCGCCAGGGCCACGGGGCGCCGGCGGGAGGAGCTGCAGCCCGCCGTCTGCCTGGCCAGCGGCATGATCACTTCGGAACTGGGCCTGTGCGAGGTGCCCCACCTGGAGGCCCCGGCGGGCCTGGAGGACCTGGCCAGAGGGGTGGTTCCCTGCCGGCTGTCGGCCTTCGCCGAGCTGCCCCTGCTCTTCATCCCGGGGGTTAAGACCGCACCGGGAAGGGCGGGCGCCCGAGCGGCAGAAGAGTCCGACTTCATGCGGGGCGAAGAGACCCAGATCATGGGGCTTTTGGCGCAGGGGAGGGCGAGCGGGCCTTTTCTGGCCGTCATCCTGGGTTCGCACGCCAAGTTCGCCCTGGTGGACGCGGAGGGCCGCATCTGCCGCTCGTTCAGCACCCTCTCGGGGGAGCTGATCCGCGCCGTGGCTACGCAGACGGTGCTCTCCAGCTCGCTGCCCCGGCGGATGCCCGCCGACCGCTCGCCCTCAGCGGAGCTGGTCCAGGAGGGGGTGCGCCTGGTGCGGGAGACGGGGTTTACCCGGACGCCCTTCGTCATCCGGCTGCTGGACCGCCTCTCCGTCTTGAGCCCCGAGCAGTGTTTCGACCTCTTGGCGGGGGCCGTGGCGGCGGAGGACGTCAAAGCCCTGCAGGCTTCCGGCCTCTTGGAGGGTGAGATCCGCCGGATTCTGGTGGCGGGCAACTCCCACCGGCGGGAGGCCTTTCGCGCGGTCCTGGCGACCAGCGGGGCCGCGGCGGCGCCGGTGGAGGTGGTGGGGGAAGAGGAGCTGGAAGAGGCCACGGTACGGGGGGCGCTCTCCGTGCTGGAACAGGTGAAGGAGCGGTTTCCCGAAAAGATGGCCGGAGGAGGGTGGAGCGCGTGAGGGATCTGACGGTGAACTACGCCGGGCTGCGCCTGCCCACGCCGCTTTTGGTGGCGGCGGCGGGCATCTCGGAGCGGGTGGAGCTCATGAAGCGGGCGCAGGACTATGGTGCCGGCGGCATTGTGATGAAAAGCCTCTTTGAGGAGGCAGTGGCCCGCCGCTTCCCCACGCCCTGCTTTCGGGTGATTCAGCGGCGCCTGGGGCCACTGCGCTCCTCCACCCTTTACTCCTTTGAGCAGGCCAGCAGCTGGGACCTGGAGCGCTACTGCCAGGAGATCGCCCGCGCCAAGAAGGAGCTGGACATCCCCGTCATCGCCAGCATTAACTGCGTGACCGACGAAGGCTGGACCTCCTACGCCGCTGCAGGACGCCGAGCGGGAGTACCGGGAGCAGAAGCAGGGCTGGCGCCACTGGCAGCAGCGCCTGCAGGAAGCCTGGGACCGGGTGG
>JASBVW010000181.1 GCA_029961005.1 Bacillota bacterium | reverse complement strand
GAGACCCTCGTCCGCCGGGAACGGGACGAGCGCACGCTTCCGCCGGCGCTCCGGTCCAGGGCGCAGGGATCGATCCCGCCCGGGACGCCCGGGTCTTTCACCTCGCCCGATACTTGGCGCAAGGCCGTTACCTGCAACCGGGCGAGTACGGAGCTCTTTTGGGAGCGGAACTGGCAGAGTTGATGGGGCTGCGGCTGGGCGACCCCTTCACCCTGATCATGCGCACGCCCCAGGGAGCCTTTCAAGCCATCGACCTGGAGGTGGTGGGCCTGCTCGAAGCCCCCCACCCCGAAGTGAACAGCCTCCTGGTCTACTTGCCTTTGGACGTGGCCCAAGAGGCTCTGGGCGCGCCGGGGGCGGCCAGCGAAATCGACGTGCGCGCGGCGGAGATGGGCGCAGTGCCGGCCCTCCTCCAGCGGGTGGCCCGGATCCCCGGCGTCGAAGTCTACAGCTGGCGGGAGTTGGCCCGGGACTTTCTGCAGATGAGCGAAACCGAGCGGATCTACGACACGGTGATGCTGGCCTTGGTCTTCCTCATCGCTCTGGTAGGGGTGGTGAATACCGTCCTCTTGGCCACCCTGGAGCGCACCAAGGAGATCGGAACGCTGAAGGCCATGGGCCTGACCGGGAGGGAGATCCTCTTCCTTTTTGTGGCGGAGGCCGGTTTTCTGGGGGCACTGGGCGGGGCAGCGGGGGTGGCCTTCGCTGCCGCCACCGAGTTTTACCTGGTCACCCGCGGCATAGACTACTCTTCGCTCCTGCAAGGTACGGAGTGGGGATACCCCTTCAGCGGCATTATCTACGGCGAGTGGAATCCGGAGCTCATGGCGGTGGCTTTCCTCTCCGGCATCGCCGTCTGCCTGCTGGCCAGCCTTTTGCCGGCCAGGCGGGCGGCGCGCTTGGACGCCGCCGTGGCTCTCCGGAACCTCTAGCAGGAGGGATTGGGAGATGGCGAATCTTTTGCGCATAGCCTGGCGCAACCTTCTGCGCAGCCGGGCCAGGACTCTCCTCAGCCTGGGAGCCGTCCTGATTGGCGCAGCAGTGGTGGTGCTGTTTAAAGGTTTTACCGATGGCATGATCAACACCACCCTGCAAAACTACATCGAGCTGAGCTCCGGCCACGTCCGGGTCATCAAAGAAGAATACCGCAAAAAAGAGCGCCTCTTGACGCTCTCGCACCCGGTGGACGGTTTTCAGGGAGAGGGCTACTCCAGCATGGCCCGGGCCTTTGCACAACTTCCCGGCGTAGAGCGGGCCTTCGGCCGACTCCGCTTCGGCGCCCTGCTGGCCAAAGGAGAGGAAACCCACGGAGCGATCGGAATCGGAGTGGAACCGGCCGCGGAGGAGGCGGAGGTGCGGCTCTCCCGGTTCATCGACCAGGGTCGGTTCGTGCGTGAGGGGCAAAAAGAACTGGTTCTGGGCAGGGTGTTGCTGGAGAAGCTCGGCCTCCGGGTGGGGGACAAAGTCACCCTCGTGTGCAACGACTCCTTCGGTTCACTGCGCGCGGCCACGTACACGGTAGTGGGGCGCCTCAACAGCGGGCTGCGCCTTTTGGACGAAGGAGTAGCCTATCTACCTCTGGATGTGGCTCAGAACTTGTTGCGGTTAGAGGGCGGTGTGACGGAAATCGTGGTCTATGGAGAGGACGAGCGGGACGCCGAACGCATCCAAAAGGCGATTCAGGCGATGTTGCACGAAAAAGCCCCCGACCGAGGCTACCTGGCCGTGCCCTGGCACGAGCATAACGCCTTTATCTCCTACCTGGTGAGCAACGCCCGCGCCATCTACTTCCTGATTTACGCCTTCGTGGTTCTGTTGGCCTCCTTCGTCATCTTTAACACCTTCCTCATGATCGTCAACGAACGCAAGCGCGAGATCGGCCTGCTAGGGGCCATGGGCTTCACCCAGAAGGAGATCCTGTACCTCTTCCTGGCGGAAGCGGCCATCATCGGGCTGGCGGGCAGTCTGGCCGGGGCAACCGCGGGCGGCTTAATCACCTGGTGGCTCTCCAGCATTGGACTGGACATGAGCGTCTACGCCACCGGCATGAGCAGGGAGGTGCTCTTCTCCCCCGTCATGTACCCTGAGATAAGCGCGGGTTCCGTTCTCTTGGCCTTCTTCCTGAGTTGGGGGGCCTCCGTGCTGGCGGGCGCCATCCCGGCCCGCCAAGCGGCCAGGCTGGACCCCACTCAGGCCTTAAGGAGCCTCTAAGTCATACGCCTGCAGCTGAGGAGGGAGACGCCATGAAATCCCATCACACCCCGCTGTTCCTCTTCCTGGCAGCCACGCTGGCGGCCGGGGCTGCCCTGACCGGAACGCTGGGGCTGCTCCAGACCAAGGCGACCGGGGCCGGCTCAGCGCCCGCGCCAGAGGAGATCCTGCGGTTGGTGGACGAAAACGCCCGCATCACCACCGCTTATCTGGAAGCCTCTCTGTTGATTCAGTCCGGCAACCGCCAGATGACCAAGACCATGCAGATTTGGGCTGAGGGCGGAGACAAGGCCCTGGTGGAGTTCACCAACCCCGGCGACCGGGGCACCAGGTACCTCAAACTGGGCCAGGAGCTGTGGATCTACTCTCCGGAAGCGGAGGAGGTGGTCAAGATCTCTGGCCACCTGCTCCGGCAGGGGATGATGGGCAGCGACTTTTCTTACCAGGACGCCCTGGAGGCCGAGCGGCTCCAGGACCTCTACGACGCGAAGCTGATCGGGGAGGAGGAGCAGGCGGGCCGCACCTGCTACGTCCTGGAACTGACGGCCAAACCCGGCCGGGAAGTCTCTTACTATCGGCGGAAGGTCTGGGTGAGCAAGGCCGAGCTCGTGGGGGTGCGGGAGGAGCTCTACGCCCAAAGCGGTAAGCTCCTTAAGGTCTTCACCGCACAAAAGGTGGAGCGGTTCGGAAACCGGTTCTACATCACGGAGGCGACCATGCAGAACCTCCTGAAGAAGAACAGCAGCACGAGGATGACCATCAGCCGGATCGCTTTTGACGTGGCGATACCGGCCGGGACCTTCTCCCTGCAGCAGTTGACCGGGAGGTAAGCGAGGAGGGAGCAGCGTGACCAAGCGCAACGGTTTCCGCCGAACGAGCCTCCTCGCCCTGCTGACTGGAGGAGCTTTGGCGATAGGGGGCGCTCTGCTGGGGCACCCTCTCCTGCTCTGCGGACCTCCGCCGGCCCGGGCCGCAGAGCTCAGCCTGGGAGGCAATGCCACCTCCCTCCTGGTGGGAACCGGGCAGAGTGGAAGCTGGTCCTGGCGGATCCAGGAAGACCTGCGGCTGAAGGTAGCCGGCCGCGGCCCCGGCGTCGGCAGCTGGCAAGGGGAGTTCGTCCTCTCCAGCGGAACCACGGCAGGGAGCTCGATCCCCGGCGGAGGGGAAGGCGGGACGGGCTCTGGGGACTCTTTCCGCGTCGACCGCCTCTTCCTGGAGTGGGACGACGGCCCGACCCGGGTGACCCTGGGGCGCCAGCGCATTGCCTGGGGAGTGGGCTACGCTTTCAGCCCCCTGGACCAGTTCAACCCGCCCAACCCCCTCGATCCCTCCGCTCCCCGGCTGGGGGCGGACGCCCTGGTCCTCCGCCGCAGCACGGGGGACCTCTCCTACCTCTCGGCGGTAGGAGTTCTTCCCCAGACCGGCGGCACAAGCCCCGCGGCGGCCGGCGCAAACCCAGCCGCGGGAGCCATCTGGGGCTTCCACGCAGCCCGGACGGACCTGGCCCTCTCCTACCTGGCAGATCCGGCCAGGGCCCTTCACCAGTGGGGCCTGGCCGCCAAGGGGGACCTCGGTGTGGGGTGGCACTTGGAAGGGGTGTACCAGAAGCCGTGGGCCGGCGCTGAAGACGGCCGGTGGCTCGGCGTGCTGGGGCTGGACTACAGCTTTTTGGACGGGCAGTTGGTGTGCCTTTGGGAGTACTTCTACGACGGGACAGGGGAGCCGGACCCGGCCCGCTACGACTACACCCTCCTGCGATGAGCGAGCGCGGCGGCCTCGAAGAAAGTCAGGCGGGAAGCGAACGGCT
>JASBVW010000180.1 GCA_029961005.1 Bacillota bacterium | reverse complement strand
GGCCTGGCCTGATCGACGGGAGGATCGTGCCCGCCACCGTGGCAGGCATTCAGCCCGGAAATAGAGGGCAGCCGGGAGAGAAGGTGGGCGTCTTCCACCACCAAGCGGAGGTGGTGGGAAGGATTGAAAAGAACACCCCTTTTGGCATTTACGGGCGCCTGGAGAAGATTCCCCCGCGTTTTCCCTTCCAAATGCCGGTACCGGTGGCGATGGCCTATGAGATCCGGGAGGGCCCGGCGGAGATGTGGACGGTCATCAGCGGCGACCAGATCCAGCGCTTTCAAATAAGGATCACCAAGGTGAACAGGAAGTTCAGGGCGGACGGGCGCGGCTTGGTCCTCCAGGTCACGGACCGCCAGCTCTTGCAGCGGACCGGCGGGATAGTGCAGGGAATGAGCGGGAGCCCTATTCTCCAGGGAGGGAAGATAGTGGGGGCCGTGACCCACGTCTTCGTCAACGACCCCGCCCGGGGATACGGAATCCTGGCCGAGTGGATGTTGGAGGAAGCAGGTCTCTTTCGGAGAGACCCTCGCTTGCAGGGCCGCAGCGGGCTTTTCAGCCGACCCGCCCGCGCCGCCGGCTTGGGGTATAAAGAGAAAGGAAAGGAAGTTTTGCTGTAGAAGAAAAGATTTAACTGCGAGGTTGCCCCTGGGGAGGGGAGGGACTCCTTGGCTCGCGAGAGGAGAACGGAGTCGAGTGGCTGCAGGGTGCGGACCGTGGTCGTTAGTCCGCACCATGCCCTTTGTGAAGCAATCCGCCGGGCGGCTGAAGGGGCCGGGGTGGAGGTGGCAGCCTGCTGTCATGAGGCTGGAGGGTTGAGCCAGCTGGTCAAGACAGTCTGCCCTGAGGTGCTGGTCCTGGACGCCGCCTTTCCCGGAGAGCGAGGGCCGGAGCTGGTCCGCTTGGTTGCCCGAGCGGGCGAGGGGGTGCCGCCCGCCATTTTGGTTCTGCTCTCGCCTGCGGACGAACGGGAAGCCCCAGAGCTGCTGCGAGCCGGTGCTTCGTATTACCTGGTCAAGCCACTGCACTTTGAGACGGTGGTGGCCAGGGTGGAGCAGCTGAGCCGGGGAGCCCAAAAGTGGTTTGGGGTAGCGGGAAGTCGGCCGAGCCGGTTCAGGAGGGGTGAAGCGCGCGTAGCGGCTCTCCTTTCCGAGCTAGGTGTGCCAGAGCATTTTCGGGGTTTTACCTACCTCCGGGAGGCTATTCTGCTCGTGCTGGAAGAGGGGGGAGCCCTGCGGGGGGTGACCACCCACCTTTATCCCTCGATTGCCCGGAAGTACGGAGTGTCGCCGGCTAAAGTGGAGCGCTCCCTGCGCCATGCCATAGAGCACGCCTGGACTTACGGCAAGCTGGATCTGCTCTACGGTTTCTTTGGGCCGGCCGTGGACGCCCGCAAAGGCAAACCGACCAACTCTTCTTTTATTGCCCGGCTGGCGGATAAGGTGATGATCGATCTTGCTCTCAGCTAAGACGCGCAAAAAAGTGACGGTTCCCGAGGCGAAGGTCTGCCTCTCCGGCGTGGCCCGCGTGGACCGAAAGACTAAAGCCCTGGTCAAACGCCTGCGTCCGAACGAGATTGCGGTCATCTTCCATCAAGATCTGGATGAGGTTTCGGCGGAAGCCCTGCTCCAGGCGCGGGTGCAATGCGTGGTGAACGGAGCGGACAGCATGACCGGGCGCTACCCCAACCGGGGTCCGCAGCTTTTGGTGGAGAACGGCGTCCACCTGGTGGATTGCGCCGGGGAAGCTATTTTGGAGGCCATCCGGGACGGAGAGGTGGTCGAGGTCAGGGACGGGGAGGTCTACTGCCGGGGCCGCCTGGTGGGCTGTGGCCGCGTGCTGGACCGGGCCGAGATCGAGCGCCGCCTGGTGCGAGGGCGGGAGAACCTGCGCCACGAACTGGACAAATTCGTTGAGAATACCCTGGAATACGCAAAAAAGGAGAAAGACCTGATCTTAGGCGAACTGAAGCTGCCGGAGCTCCCGCTCAGCCTGAAGGGCCGGCACGTGCTTTTGGTGGTACGCGGGGCCGATTATCGCGAAGACCTGAACGCCATTCGGCCGTACGTGGAGGAGGTGCGCCCTGTCCTGATCGGCGTCGACGGAGGAGCCGACGCCCTCCGGGAATTTGGCTGGACGCCGGATTTGATCGTGGGCGACATGGACAGCGTCTCAGACGAGACCCTGCGCTGCGGGGCCACCCTGGTGGTGCACGCCTATCCCGACGGCCGAGCGCCGGGCCTGGCCCGCCTGGAGAAGCTGGGCCTTTCCGGGTTGATCTTACCCGCCCCGGGCACCAGCGAAGACGTGGCCCTCCTTTTAGCCTACGAAAAAGGAGCGGCCCTCATCGTGGCCGTAGGCACTCACTCGAATATGATCGATTTTCTGGAGAAAGGGCGGGCCGGAATGGCCAGTACCTTCCTGGTGCGCCTCAAGGTCGGAAGCATCCTGGTGGACGCCAAGGGGGTCAACCGCCTCTACCGCGGCCGCCTGCGGGCCAGCTACTTTTTGCAGATCGTCCTGGCGGCCTTTATCCCCGTCTTGCTCATTGCGGTCCTTTCTACCCCCATCCGCCAGCTGGTACAGTTGTTCCTGATGCGTCTCAAGATTACCCTAGGCTGGTGAGCGGGATGGGGCAAACCCAAAGAAAGAAGGTCTGAAAACGGAGCCATGATTATAGATATGCGTTATCACATTGCCTCCCTGGTGGCTGTCTTTTTGGCTCTGGGGATAGGGATTCTCATCGGCAGCTCCCTGCAAGGGGAGAAGGTCATCGTGGAACAGCAGCAAAAATTAATCGATCGGCTCGGAGCGGACTTCGAAGGGCTGCGGGCGGAGAAGAAAAAGTTAGAGGCCGAAGTGGCGTTTTTGCAGGGTCAGATCCGCATGTGGGAGCAGTTTGGGCGCGCGGCCAGGCCCGCTCTGCTGCAGAATCGGCTCTACGGCAAGCAAATAGCCTTGGTGCGCACGGCCGAGGGGGCGGACAGCCGGCTGGTGGAAGAGCTGCGCCAAGCGCTGGAAGAGGCGGGGGCAGAGGTTCGCTCCGTTACCACTATCCTCCGCTACCCGGAGGAAACCGACGAGGAACTGCTCTCCGCCTTAAAAGAGGCCTTTGGCCAGGACCGCCCCTGGCCGGAGCTCAGTCGCTCTCTGTTTCAAGCTCTGGCCGCCCACATCGCCCAGGGCTCTCCTCTGGCCAATGCGCACCGCCTGGCCGGCGCAGAGCTGGTCCGCTTCAGCGGCGACTACAAAACTCCGGTCGATGCGGTGATAGTGCTCGGCGGAGCCCAGCGCGAAACGGACAGCTGGCAAAAAGTGGACTTGCCGCTGATTGACGCCCTGCGCAGCACAGGGATTCCTGTGGCGGGAGTGGAGTCCAGCCAGGTGGCTTATTCTTTTATGCCTTTTTACCGTCAAAAGAGAATCTTGACCGTGGACGACGCCGACCTGGTGCCTGGCCAGGTGGCTCTGATTTACGGGCTGGCCGCCGGCAAGAGGAGTTCCTTTGGGATCAAAGAAGGGGCGCGCCAGCTTTTGCCGGCCTTGCTGGAGGGTACTCTGCCGTGAAGCCCGGTTCCTCTGCCGCAGAGAAAACGGTGACAGTCCTTATCCCGGCCCGCAACGAAGCCGGAAGGATTGGGGAGACGGTGAGGGCGGTTCGGGAGGTGGGGCCTGCTTGGGAGGTGATCGTCATTGACGACTGCTCCCGGGATGCCACGGCGGCCCAAGCCAGGGAGGCCGGGGCCAGGGTGCTCTCCTTGCCCCGCCACCTGGGCAAGGGCGGGGCCTTAAACCACGGCCTGGCCGAAAGCCGGGGGGAGATTATCCTGCTTTTGGATGCGGACCTGGGCCGGTCGGCCGCCCAGTGCACCCTCCTCCTCCAGCCCGTGCTGGACGGGCGGTTGGATATGGCCATTGCCCGCTTCCCTCCTCCCCGCCGCCGGGGTGGCTTTGGCTTGGTGAAAGGGTTGGCCCGCTGGGGCATTCGCCTCCTGGCGGGGCTGGAGATGGCCAGCCCGCTCTCCGGCCAGCGGGCCGT
>JASBVW010000179.1 GCA_029961005.1 Bacillota bacterium | reverse complement strand
AGAATCGCCCTTTTATGCGGCCACCGAAGATAGGCGGGCCGAGGCGGGATGGATCTCCAGGTGAAGGGGGCCGCCCTCGACCTTGAGGAGCTCCACCGCGGTGCGCCGCCCCCGGCGGGCGAAGTAGAGGTCCACCCGGGCGGAGCCTATCCGCAACCCCTGAAGGCGCACGTAGCCCAGCCAGGGCGGGAGCGCAGGAGAGACGATCAGTCGCTGGCCGGGGGCGTCGGGGTGAAGGCCCAACAGGGCCTGCAGCAACAGGAAGGGCGCTCCGGCTGCCCAGGCCTGGGGAGCGCAGGCCACCGGGTATTCCACCGGCGTCTGGCTTTCCGCGCGGCTGTAGCCGCAGAAGAGCTCGGGCAGGCGGTGGTGCGGGAAAGAGCAGCTGGCCTCCAAGAGCCCTAAGGCCACCCGCTGGACACCGGCCGGGAAACCGTAACGTTGCATCCCCAGCCCGATTAAAGCGTTGTCGTGCGGCCAAACGGAGCCGTTGTGGTAACTCAGGGGATTGTAGGCCACCTCCTGGCTGCTCATGGTGCGGATGCCCCAGCCGGAGAAGAGACCAGAGCTCAAGAGCTTTTTGATCACCGGCCGGGCCAGCTCGTCCTCCACCAGCCCAAACAGCAAGCAGTGACCGGGATTGGAGGTTATAGCCTCCACGGGGCGCTTATCGCCGTCCAGCGCCAGGGCAAAGAAGCCCTGCTCCGGCAACCAGAAGTCGCGGTTGAACCGCTCCCGCAGGGCGGCAGCGGCGGAAACCATGCGGCCGGCCAGTTCTTTTTCTCCCAGGGCTTGCGCCAGGCGGGCGAAGTGGAGGCGAGCGCCGTAGACATAGCTCTGCACCTCGACCAGGGCAATGGGAGGGCGAGCCAGCTCTCCGTTGCGGTTGACGATGGCGTCGCCGGAGTCTTTCCAGCCTTGATTGGCCAACCCGCCCTCGGAGCGGCACTGATACTCCACGTACCCGTCCCCGTCCAGGTCCCCGTACCGGTCGATCCAGTCCATGGCCCGGCGGGCGGCCGGAAAGAGCTGGCGCACCAGTTCCAGGTCACCCGTCCAGCGAAAGTATTCGCCCAAGAGGACCACAAAGAGCGGAGTGGCGTCCACCGACCCGTAGTAAGGGGTGAAGGGGATGGAACGCAGGTTGGCCAGCTCCCCGCTGCGCAGTTCGTGCATGATCTTCCCCGGCTCTTCATCCCGGGCCGGATCGATCTTCTGCCCCTGGTAGCGGGCCAAGGTCAGCAGGGTGCCGCGGGCAATCTCCGGATTAAGGCTGAGGACCTCCCAGGCGCTGATCAGCGCGTCCCGCCCAAAGGGGACCGCGAACCACGGCACTCCGGCCACGGCGAGCGGGCCTTCTCCCAAATCGGTCAGCAGGGAGCGCAAATCCGTTTGGCTATGGGCGATCAGCTCGTTAAAAGCCGCGTTACCGGTTTCAATGGCGGTACAGTCTTCCTGCCAAGCTTTGCGCCTGGCCAGGACATTTTTTAAATAATGAGAGAAGGCGTAGGGAGAGGAGGCAGGGCTCTTGGGTTTGGCCGGTGCAGGTCCTGCTTGCTCGCTCTCCCCCTGCCGGGGAGTGATGACGGTCAAGAGCTTCCAGGGACGGCGCGGCTGCAGGACTGTGGAAAAGAGGGCCCCATCCTCCCGCCAAGCCGAAGGGGGAGAGGAGAAGCTCACCTCGGTTTGGCGCAAGACCTGATCGCGCCCGGCGTAGGAGAGGACGATTTTGGCGGCCTCTCTCCGCGGCGGCAGGAGGGTTCCCCGCGGAGGGCAGGCCAGCCCCCGCACGGCAAAGATGTCGCAAAAGTCGGCGTCGAGATTCAGCTCCAAGGTAATGGGGACGGGCTGGAAGCTATAGCTGGTCACCAAGACCAGCTGAGACAGGGAACGCCCGTCCACCAGGAGAGAGCGGCGAATCTCCAAGGCCCCCTGAGGCAGAACCCACTCTTTGCCCCGCAGGTCCGGATTGGTCAAGCGGACCTGCAAAAGGCAGCCTTCTTCCAAGGTGGAGGAGAGAAGGACGGGCTTGACTCCGTTGATGGTCAGGGTGAGGCGGCTTAAAAAGCGCGTATCGTGGGTATACAACCCTAGGCCGTGCTGATCTGCTTCTACATCGCCACATCGGTTGGAGACCAGAAAGAGATCTGCTTCTTTGATCACTTGGTGTTCCATCTTTGCCCTCTCCTGCCGGGTATAGAATACGCGCGCCTCGGCGCGATGGTACTTATACTTCGACGCCGGTGGCTGAGCTCCTACAGCCGCGGGAAAAGATGTCGGTGCCTTATTCTGGCGGGGACGTATTTCTTTGGCCGAAAGGGGACATCACAAAGAAAGGAGGGTCTGCAGTGCGAATTGCTATGCTCCATTGGGCGTTTCCCCCTACCATAGGCGGGGTGGAGACGCACCTTGTTCTCTTGGGGCGGGGATTGGTCCGCTCGGGCCACTCCGTCCATCTCTTGACTGGGCTGGCGGAAGGCCAACCCCCCGAAGCCACGGAATACGTCTGGTCGGGGATGCGGATTCGCCGCACCCCCCTGCTGAATTTAAACGGCCGGCGACTGGAAGATTTTGCCCGCCAGCGCTCCGAGATTGAGCGCGAAATCTTTGCTTTCATTGAACGGGTGCAGCCGGACCTGGTGCATGCCCACAACATGCACTACTTCTCACCCGTGCACGCCGAGGCCGTGATGCAGGCGTGCCATCGGCTAGGCTTGCCCTTGGCCCTGACCGCTCATAATACCTGGGACGATGGTTTGTGGTGGCGGATGTGCGCCCTGGCAGACGGATGGGACGGCGTGATCGCGGTGAGCCGGTACATCAGAAACGAGCTGGAGCGCTCCGGCTATTCTCCCTACCGCATCCGCGTCATTCACCACGGCATCGACACGCGGCAGTTCACCCCTCCTGGGCCGGCCGAGCGGGCCCGCCTGTGGGAAGAGTTTCCCTCCCTGCGGGGCCGGAGGGTAATCTTTCACCCCGCCCGCATGGGGAGGGCCAAAGGATGCCATGTCAGCATCCGGGCGCTCGAGATCGTGCGGCGGCGGGTGCCGGAGGCTCTCCTGGTCTTGGCGGGGAACGGCAATATCGTGGACTGGGGCGCCGTCCAGGGGGGAGAGATTCGCTATCTGCAGCAGCTGATCGAGGAGTTGGGGCTCCGGGAGCACGTTTATATCCAGTGCTTCCCCTGGGAGCAGATGCCCAAGATCTATCAACTGTCGGAACTCGTCATCTACCCCTCGGCCGTGCACGAGCCCTTCGGGCTGGCTATGCTGGAGGCCATGGCCACCGGCAAACCCCTGGTGGTCACCGACTCCGGCGGCATGCCGGAGGTGGTCAAGGACGGGGTCAACGGCCTGGTGGTCCCGCGGGCCGACTCTCGAGCTTTGGCCGAAGCCTGCCTCCGCTTGCTGGAAGACAGGGAGCTGGCCGGCCGCCTGGCCCGGACCGGCCTGGAGATGGTGCAGCGGTACTGGTCGCTGGAGGTGATGACCCGCAACACCGTAGAGTTCTACCGGTGGTTGATCCGGACCAGAGGGCGAGAAAGGGCCCGGCCGCAGGCGATTCCCACCCCGGCCCGGCAATAGAGGGCAGGTTGGCTGCGGCCAGGGTCCCCACGGCCGCCGGGGGCTTTTCTTTTTCTGCGGGGAAGCAGGGATGAGGCCGCGGGTGGAGAAGAGAAGGTGCGTTTACTGAGGGCAAGTGAGGGGTGGAAAGAAGTGGCAGAGATTATCCCCTTCCGGGGGGTGCGTTACAACCCGCAGCGCATCCCTGACGTGGCGAGGGTGGTGACCCCGCCCTACGATGTGATCGGGCGGGAGGCCCAGGAGCGCTACTACGCCGCCTCCGAGTACAACGTCATCCGGTTGATCTTGGGGAAGGACGAGGAGGGGGATGACGAGCGGCGCAACAAGTATACCAGGGCCGCGGAATTGTGGCGGCGCTGGCGGGAGGAGGGGATCTTACTCCGGGACCGGGCGCCGGCCGTGTACGTCTATGAGCAGGAGTATGCGGTGCCGGGAGGAGGGCGCCGCCGGCGGCGCGG
>JASBVW010000178.1 GCA_029961005.1 Bacillota bacterium | reverse complement strand
TTGAGGACCGCTCTTTCACCTTTATTGTGAAGACCCCGCCGGCTTCGGTCTTGTTGAAGAAGGCGGCCGGGCTGGAGAAGGGTTCGCCGGCGCCCAACCGGGAGAAGGTGGGGCGCGTGACGCGGGCCGCGATCCGCGAGATCGCGGAACTGAAGATGCGGGACCTGAATGCAGCCAGCCTGGAAGCGGCGATGCGCATGATCGAGGGGACGGCCCGCAGCATGGGGATTGTAGTAGAAGATTAAAAAGGGATTCAGTGGGAGGCCGCAAGGCCGGAGAACCACGGGAGGTCGATGAGCGAGATGCCTAAGCGGGGCAAGAGATATCAGGAAGCGGCGGCTCTGGTCAACCGGGAGCAGTTGTACGAGCCGCGCCAGGCGATGGAACTGGTCAAGCAGACGGCCAAGGCCAAGTTTGACGAGACGGTGGAGGTAGCGGTCCGCCTGGGGGTGGATCCGCGCCAGGCCGACCAGCAGGTGAGGGGTACAGTGGTGTTGCCTCACGGCACGGGCCGGGTGGCCAGAGTGGCGGTCTTTGCCAAGGGCGAAAAGGCGGCCGAGGCCCAGGCGGCCGGAGCTGACATAGTAGGGGCGGAGGACCTGGTGGCCCGCATCCAGGAGGGCCAGATTGATTTTGATGTGGCCGTGGCTACGCCGGATATGATGGGGTTGGTCGGTAAGCTGGGGCGCATCCTGGGTCCCAAAGGCCTGATGCCCAATCCTAAGACGGGTACGGTCACCTTTGAGGTGGGCAAGGCGGTCAAGGAGATTAAGGCCGGGAAGGTCGAGTATCGCGTGGACAAGGCGGGGATTATTCACGTCCCCATCGGAAAGGCCTCTTTCCCTGTAGAGCACCTGAGCGAGAATTTCCGGGTGCTGATGGAGGCGATCATCAAGGCCAAACCGGCTGCGGCCAAGGGAACTTACCTGAAGCGCGTGGTGGTCTCTTCCACCATGGGCCCCGGGATAAAGGTCGATCCGGCGGCGTTGACCGCGGGGAAGGCCGGGGCGTAAAAAAGAAGCCAAAAGCTAGCCGGAGAAAGTAGGTGCCGGAAGGGTCCGGCCTAAGAAGCCGCGGGCAGCGGGTTGCCTACTGAGGCTGTGGTGAGTTTGTCGTACCATTGCAGACCTCAGGGGAGGTCTTTTTCATTTTAGCTTTGGATAAGGGAGGTGAGCAGGCGGTGTTGCAGAGGGAAGCCAAGCGGGAAGCCAAGCGGGAAGTGGTCAAGGAACTTCAGGAGAAGTTTGCTTCGTCTCAGTCGGTGGTATTGGCTGATTACCGCGGGCTGAATGTAAAGGCTATGACCGACCTGCGCCGGCGTTGCCGCGAGGCCGGGGTGGAGTACCGGGTGGTCAAGAATACCTTGGCCAGGCTGGCTGCCCGCCAAGCAGGGCTGGAAGGTTTGGAAGAGCTGCTCTTGGGCCCTGTTTCTCTGGCCTTTGGGTATCGGGATCCCGTGCTTCCGGCTAAGGTCCTTTCCGAATTTGCCCGGGACCACAAAGAGCTTGAGATCAAGGGCGGGGTCTTGCAGGGGAAGGTGGTCAGCTATGAGGCTGTAAAAGCTCTGGCCGATCTTCCGCCGCGGGAGGTCCTGCTGGCGCGCCTGGTGGGAGGAATGCAGGCTCCGCTTTCCGGGCTGGTGGCAGTTTTGAACGGGCCTCTCCGCCAATTGGTGTATGCCCTGGAAGCGGTCAGAAAGCAAAAGGAGGCGGGAGCCCCGGCTTCCTGAGGCGAGGGAGCACGGTTGGAGGGCTGGTCAAACAAGTGCAAGGTCAATTTAGGAAAAAGGAGGAGAGACCATGGCTAAAGCCATGACCAAAGAGGAGATCATTGAGGCGATTGAACAGATGACGGTGCTGGAATTGGCCGAGCTGGTCAAGGCGCTGGAGGACAAGTTCGGCGTCACCGCGGCTGCTCCGGTGGCCGTGGCGGCAGCTGCTCCGGCGGCGGCTGCCCCGGCGGCGGCTCCGGCGGAGGAGAAGACGGAGTTTGACGTAATCCTGGCCAATGCCGGGGGGCAAAAGATCCAAGTCATCAAGGTAGTCCGCGAAATCACCGGTCTCGGGCTGAAGGAGGCCAAAGACCTGGTCGACGGTGCCCCCAAGCCGGTGAAGCAGGGCGTTCCCAAGGCCCAGGCGGAGGAGATTAAGAAGAAATTGGAAGAGGCCGGAGCCACTGTGGAGATCAAATAGGTCAGTGCGACTTCCCGGTGCCCCGCCCAGGCGGGGCACCGCCTGTTTTTGCTGGTCTTTACTATGCCTTGACGAATAAGTGCCTTTGTGGTATTATAGACAAATGCGAATGTCTGCTTCCACGGTCCGGAGGCGCTCTATATTTTGGCAACTACGCGAGCGGCAATTGATCAAGCGAGGCAACCTCCTGGAGAGGCCTTGCTTTTCCATTGTCAGGGGGCAATCTGCTAAGGATTAAGACGAGGGAGTGGATGAAAGTTGGCCTATCCAATTAAGTGCGGATCCCGAGAAAGGCTAAACTACGCCAAGATCCGGGAAATCATGGAAATGCCCAACTTGATCGAAATCCAGCAGCGCTCCTATCAGTGGTTTCTCCGGGAAGGACTCCTGGAGATGTTCCGCGACATCTCACCCATCCAGGATTTTACGGGAAACCTGGTCCTCGAATTCATCGACTATTCCTTGGGCGAGCCCAAGTATTCTGTCGAAGAGTGCAAAGAGAGGGACGTCACCTATGCGGCCCCCTTGCGGGTGCGCGTCCGCCTGATTAACAAGGAGACGGGCGAGGTCAAGGAGCAGGAGGTCTTCATGGGGGAGTTCCCCCTCATGACGGAGAAGGGCACTTTTATTATTAACGGGGCGGAGCGGGTCATCGTCAGCCAGTTGGTCCGCTCGCCCGGGGTCTATTTTGGTTTTGAAGTGGACGCGGCAGGGCGGAAGCTCTATACCGCCAGCATCATTCCCAACCGGGGGGCCTGGCTGGAATTCGAGACGGATGCAGCCGGCTGCGTCTACGTCCGGGTGGACCGGACGCGCAAGATCCCGGCCACCGTGCTCTTGCGGGCCTTGGGCTTCGGCTCTACGGCCAAGCTGGCCGAGCTCTTCCAGCAGCACCCGGCCATCTTGAATACCCTGGAGAAAGATAACACGGCCACCGAGGAGGACGCCCTCGTCGAGATCTACAAGCGGTTGCGGCCCGGGGAGCCGCCCACCCCGGAGAGCGCCCGCAACCTTCTGGAGGGGCTACTCTTTGATCCCAAGCGCTACGACCTGGGCAACGTGGGGCGGTATAAGATCAATAAGAAGTTGCGGCTGAGCGAGCGCTTGATCGGAGCCATCCTGGCTCAGCCGGTCAAAGGGCCGCAGGGAGAGGAGATTCCCGCCGGGACCAAGGTAACCTGGCAGATTGCCGAGGCGATAGAGGCCACGGGCCTCAATGAGATCATGGTCCTGGGGAGAAACGACCAGGTTATCAAGGTAATTGGCAACAAGCAGCCGGCGATCGAGGTTAAGACCATCACCCCGGACGATGTGCTGAGCACCGTCTCTTATCTGGTCACCTTGAGCGACGGGATAGGGCACGTGGACGACATCGACCACTTGGGCAACCGCCGCCTGAAGTCGGTGGGAGAGTTGTTGCAAAACCAGTTCCGCATCGGACTGGCGCGCATGGAGCGCGTGGTCCGGGAGCGGATGACCATCCAGGACATCGACGTCATTACGCCTCAGGCCTTAATCAATATCCGGCCCGTGGTGGCGGCTATTAAGGAGTTCTTCGGCTCCAGCCAGCTTTCCCAGTTCATGGACCAGACCAACCCCCTGGCCGAGCTGACCCACAAGAGGAGGCTGAGCGCTCTGGGTCCGGGAGGTTTGAGCCGCGAACGGGCTGGCTTTGAAGTGCGGGACGTGCACCATTCCCACTACGGCCGGATGTGCCCTATCGAGACGCCTGAAGGACCGAACATCGGTCTGATCGGGTCTTTGTGTACCTATGCCCGCATCAACGAGTACGGGTTCATCGAGACCCCGTATCGGCGCGTAGTCAACGGGAAGGTGACCGACGAGATCGTTTACCTGACGGCGGACGAGGAAGACCGGTACATCATCGCCCAGGC
>JASBVW010000177.1 GCA_029961005.1 Bacillota bacterium | reverse complement strand
GGGGGCGGCCCTTCTTCTACCGCACCGGCCACTCCCTGATCAAGGCCAAGATGCGGGAGACGGGGGCGGTCTTCACCGGCGAGATGTCGGGGCACATGTTCTTCGCCGACGAATACTACGGCTTCGACGACGCCTTCTACGCCGCGGGGCGGCTTTTGCGCATCCTTTCCCACAGCCAGCGCACCCTGGCGCAGCTTTTGGCGGATGCGCCCCAGTACTACTCCACCGCCGAGACCAGGGTCCCCTGCGCGGACCGGGACAAGTTCCGGGTGGTGGCGGAGATCGCAGAGCGCCTGAAGAAGGAGTTTGAAGTGGTGGACGTGGACGGAGCGCGGGTTCTCTTCCCCGACGGGTGGGGGCTGGTGCGCGCCTCCAACACCCAGCCGGTCATCGTGGCCCGCTGCGAGGGGAAGACTCCGGCGGCCCTGGAGCGGATTGCCGCCCGCATGAAGCAGGAGCTGGCCCGCCACCCCGAGGTGGGGGAGTTCACCTGGGAGTACTGATTTTATGAGGGGAGCATTTGCCAGTTGTGCGACCGAGGACTGAATAAAGTAACCGCCGTCCTCATGGCCGGCGGGAAAGGGGAGCGCTTCTGGCCCCTCAGCCGGCTCCGCCGGCCCAAGCAGTTCCTGGCCCTCCAGGAGGGGAAGGGGAGCCTTCTGGCCGACGCGGCCCGCCGCGTCCTGCCCCTGGTGGGCTGGGCGGGGCTCTTTGTGGTGACCGGCCGGGAGTACGGGGCGCTGGTGCGGGAGGAGCTGCCGGAGCTCCCCCCGGAGCACCTGATCCTGGAGCCGCAGGGGCGCAACACCGCCCCCTGCCTGGGGCTGGCTGCTCTGCACCTGGAGCAACTCTTTCCCGACCGGGAGACCGTGATGCTGGCCCTGCCCGCCGACCACGCCATCCTGGACGAAGAAGGCTTCCGCGCGGCGCTGCGGGCGGCGGCGGAGGTGGCCGCCCGAGGACCGCACCTGGTGACGCTGGGGCTGCGCCCGACGCGGCCTGAGACCGGCTACGGCTACATCCGCCTGGGGCCGCAGGCCGGATCTGCGGGCGGCTATGCCGTCCACCGAGTGGCGGAGTTCATTGAAAAACCGGACCTGGACACGGCGGAGCGGCTACTGGAAGAGGGCCAGAACCTCTGGAACAGCGGTATCTTCGCCTGGCGCGTGTCCGCTCTCCGGTCGGCCATCGCCCGCTACTTGCCGGAGCTGCACGCCGCCCTGGAAAGGGTCCGTCAAGCCGGGGCGCTCTCCGGAGCCGAGGCGGAAGCGGTACTGGCGGAGGAGTACGGGCGCCTGGAGCCCATCTCCATCGATTACGGAGTGCTGGAGCCGGCGGGGCGGCGGCAGAGGTCGGCCCTGTCCGGCGGGAAGGTCAAAAAAGCAGCCGAAGGAGGGGCGGAAGAACTGCTGGTTCTCCCGGCTGACTTCGGCTGGGACGACGTGGGGAGCTGGCCGGCTCTGGCCCGCTTCCTGCCCTTGGACCCTGAGGGCAATGCCGTCCGGGGGAAGCACGTGGGCTTAGAGACGCGGGGCTGTGTGATCTACAGTGCGGGCGGGAAGCTGGTGGCCACCCTGGGCATCTCCGACCTGGTGGTGGTGGAGACCGAGGACGCACTCCTGGTTTGCCCCCGCTCCCGCGCCCAGGAGATCCGCGCTTTACTGAAGCGCATCCAGGAACAGGGCGAGGGGCATCATTTATAAGAACTACGCCCATTTGGAGGGCAGACCAGGGTCTTGCAGCCGCCGGGGTGCATGGGCGTGGGAGGTCCTCACGCCCGGCCGTTGAAGGTGATGACCAGGGTGGTGTGCAGGTCGATGAGGGTGGACTTGTAAAGCACCCGTACGTACTTGGCGTACAGCTCCTGCTCCAGGAGGGCGGTCGAGCCGGGGTTTACGTTGTCAAAGCTGCCCGGGTTTACCCAGTGTACGCCGTCCCCGCTGTACTCCAGGTCGATGGCGCCGGTGTTAGCTCCGGTGTTGGTGACGAAGAAGCTGTAGCTGGCCAGGTCACCTACGAAGTGGGTGGTGGCGGGTAACCAGGCGTTGGTGGTGGTCACCGCCTCCGCATCCTCGCGGAAGATGCCGGCGGTGCCGACCTCCAGGCGGCCTGAGGCGTCGGTGCGCAGCGGGTGGTTGGTTCCCGTGCCGTCTTGGCCGTAGGCCAGGACGCTGTCCCGGGCGGCGGTCAGATCCCGGATTTCGATTCCGCCCAGGGCTTTAATCGTCTGGACGATTTGCGGGACAAAGCGGGCGATGTAAGAACTATAAGGAAAGGACATTGTGATTACCTCCTCGCGGATGGTCCGCATGGTTTAAGTTACAGGTGGATCCGGGCCGAGCCTTCGACCCGGGGCTTGTGCAGGCCAGTATCAGTATATGTAGGAGAGGGACAGGGGTGATGGCGGTGGAGATCGGTGTTCTCCCGGCAGAGATACAACAGGTGGAGGCGGAGGCGGTGGTGGTCAACCTTTTCCAGGGGGTCAAGCACCCGGGTGGGGCTACCGGCGCCGTGGATCGAGCTTTGGAAGGAGCCATCGAGCGGCTCATTGCGGCCGGCGATTTTCGCGGACAGCTCAACGAAACAGCCGTGCTTTATACCGGCGGCAAAATCCGCGCTCCGCGGGTGATCCTGGTGGGGCTGGGGGAGGCCGAAAAGTTTGACCTGGAAAAGGTGCGCCAGGTCTCGGCTGCGTCCGCCCGGAGGGCGCGGGAACTGGGCGTGCGGAGCCTGGCTACCATCGTCCATGGAGCCGGGATTGGCAATCTTCCTCCCCGGGAGGCCGCCCGGGCGGTGGTGGAAGGCGCCCTTCTGGGGCTGTACGAATACCGGGAGTACAAGAGTCCAGATCCCCAGGAACGGCCCGGGTTGGAGAAACTCCTGATCGCGGAGCGCGACCCGGCCAAGGTGGCGGAGGTCCAGCGGGGGGCTGAGGTAGGGCGGATAATGGCCGAAGCCACCAACCGGGCTCGGGATCTGGCCAACCGCCCGGCCAATCACCTGGCCCCTGCGGACTTGGCCGAGCTGGCCGAGGAGATGGCGCAGCGCGCCGGCCTGGAGTGCCAGGTCTTGCGGCCGGCGGAGCTGGAGCGGCTGGGAATGGAGGCCCTTTTGGCGGTGGCGCGGGGGAGCCACCGCCCTCCCCGGTTCATCATCCTCCGTTACGAGGGCGATCCGCGCAGTAAAGAAGTGACGGCCTTGATCGGCAAAGGGGTCGTCTTTGACGCCGGGGGCATCTCCCTCAAACCCGGCGAAGGGATGCACGAGATGAGGATGGACAAGTCCGGTGCGGCGGCTGTGCTGGGGGCAATGGAAGCCATAGCTCGCCTGCGCCCCCGGGCCAACGTCATGGCCCTGATCCCGGCGGTGGAGAACCTGCCGGGGGGCGATGCCCAGCGCCCCGGCGACGTGGTCAAGACGCTGGGCGGCAAGACGGTGGAGGTGCTCAACACCGACGCAGAGGGAAGGTTGATCCTGGCCGACGCCATCTCTTACGCGGTTAAGCGCGGGGCCACCCGCCTGGTGGACGTGGCCACCCTGACGGGAGCCATCATCATCTGCCTGGGCCATGCCGCGGCCGGCCTCTTCACCAACCACCGGGCCTGGGCCGACGAGGTGCGGGCGGCGGCGGAGGCGGCCGGAGAGAGGGTCTGGGAGCTGCCGCTCTTCGAGGAGTACGAGAAGCTGATCAAGGGAGAGGTGGCCGACTTGAAGAACATCGGCCCGCCCCGGGAGGCGGGCTCCATCGTGGGGGCGCTTTTCCTGAAGGAGTTCGCCGGGCAAACCCCGTGGGTCCACCTGGACATCGCCGGTGTCGCCTGGGGGATCAAGGAAGTTCCTTACCAGCCGGCGACGGGGGCCACGGGGGCCGGCACCCGCACCTTGATCCAGCTCTTCCTGGGCCGGGCTGAGCCAGGGGGAAGCTCAAAGTGAGGGGCAGGCGCCTGGCCCGGGCGGCGGCCTGGATTGCCGCCGCCACCGTGGCCAGCAAGATCTTGGGCTTTTTGCGGGAGACCTCTCTGGCGGCCAGGTTTGGCGCCACCAGCGCTACCGACGCCTACCTGGTGGCCGGGACCATTCCCATGCTCTTCTTTGCCACCGTCAATGCCGCCCTGACCACCGTCTTCATC
>JASBVW010000176.1 GCA_029961005.1 Bacillota bacterium | reverse complement strand
CCTGCAAATTAATTCCTGGGGCAGCGCCGGGAACTGGAAGAAGAGCAAATGCCACGGACGCCCTTATAAAAGTTGTGGAGAATGATTACAAACCGTGAGTGTGGGACTGCCCCTGAGGAGAGAGGAGGCTGCCGGTTGAAGAGGGAGGGTAGGGAGAAAACCTTACGGGAGGCTCTTGCGGACAAGGTGCTGGCCATGATCGAGGCGGGGCCGGAGGGCGACCCGGCGGCCTTTGACGAGATGGCCCTGGAGATCTTTGCTTATCAATACGCCTGCAACCAGCCCTACCGCCGGTTTTGCGATGCCAAGGGGGTCACTCCCGAGAACATCACCCACTGGAGCGAGATTCCCGCGCTCCCGACGGAAGCCTTTAAAAAAGAGATGATCGCCTCCTTTCCCATGGAAGAAGCGGTCATGGCCCTGCTCACCAGCGGGACCACTTCGCCCAACCAGCGCGGCCGGATCTTTCGCGACGAAACGGGTCGGAAGCTGGTCCTGACGGCCAACCGGGTGATGACGGGCGCCTATCTTTTCCCGGATTTTGCCAGCGGCCAGCGCTGCCGCCTCTTAATCCTGGCTCCGGGCCCGGACCTGGCTCCTTCCATGGGGATGGCCGTCGGCATGGAACAGACCCGGCTCCATTTCGGCACCCCGGAGAGCCGTTTTCTGCTGGGGCGCACGGGGATAGACGTGCGCGGGCTGGTGGCGGCGCTGAGAGAAGCCGAAGAGACCGGCGAGCCGGTGGCCCTCATCGGCGCTACCTCGGCTTTTGTCTATTTCTTCCGCGCCTGCCAGAAGAAGGGCCTTACCTTCCGGCTCCCTCCGGGCAGCAGGATCTGTGACGGGGGCGGGTACCGCGGGCGCTTTGGTGAGATGACGCGGGAGGACTATTACGCCCTGGCGGAAGAGATCTTCGGGGTGCCCGCCACCCACTGCGTGAACACGCTGGGCATGGGCGAGAGCGCCACCAATTACTTCGATAATTCCCTCCGGGAGTTCTTCTTGGGGAGAAGCGGCGTTCCCCGGCGCAAGGTCCCGCCACCCTGGACGCGGGTGGCTGCCGTGAGCGTAGAGGATTTGACTCCCTTTCCCCCGGGTCGGGTGGGCCTCCTGCGCCACTACGACCTGGCGAATCTGCCTACGGCGGTGGCGGTGCAGACCGACAATCTGGGGTACACCGATGAGTCAAATCCCTGACCTCTCCTCTTGCACCTCTTCATCTCCCATCTCTAACCTCTAACTTCCAATTTCCAACCTCCAATTTCCAACCTCCAATTTCCAACTTCTAACCCCCCGCCCAGCCCGCCCACAATTTGAGCGGCAGGAATCGCCCCCCCGGTTCCGAATAGTATGTTAAAGCGCGGGCCGCGGCAAGGCGGCCGGGGGAGGAGGTTGAACCAAATGGCCCAAGAGAGAAGCGCTGAACTGAAGAAGGGCGAAGTGGAGCAGCAGATGCTGGAGGCCGAGCTACTTCCGCTCCTGCCCCTGCGCGGCGTGATCGTCTTTCCCTACATGGTCATCCCCCTGGACGTGGGCCGAGAGCGCTCGGTGCACGCCCTGGAGGCGGCGATGATGAGCGACCGCCGCATTCTCCTGGCGGCGCAGAAGCAGGCGCGCACCAATGAGCCTACCCCGGACGAGATCTACTCTGTGGGGACAGTAGCCGAGATCAAGCAGCTCCTCAAGCTCCCGGACGGCACCATCCGCATCCTGGTGGAGGGGCTGGAGCGCCGGTGCATCGAGGAGTTCCTCCAGCTGGACCCCTACTACCGGGTGCGGGCCCGGCGGGTCCAGGAGGTGGAGGTCCACACCCCGGAAGTGGAGGCCTTGATGCGCACCACCCTGGCCGAATTTGAAGAGTACATCAAACTCTCCAAGAAGATTCCCCCGGAGGTCCTGGCCTCGGTGGCGGGGATCGAGGAACCGGGGCGGCTGGCGGACTCCATCGCTGCCCAGATGGTCCTGCGGGTGGAGGACAAGCAGGCGATCCTGGAGTGTTTCTCCCCTCAAGAGCGGCTGGAGAAGCTCTGCACCCTCCTGGGCAAGGAGATGGAGATCCTGGAGCTGGAGCGCAAGATTCACGTGCGCGTGCGCAAGCAGATGGAGAAGACCCAGCGGGAGTACTACCTGCGGGAGCAGATGCGGGCCATCCAAAAAGAATTGGGAGAGAAGGACGAGCGGGTGGCCGAGGCCGAGGAGCTGCGGGAGAAGATCAAGAAGGCCCGCCTGCCCAAAGAGGTGGCGGAGAAGGCCATCCGCGAGGTGGAGCGGCTGGAGAAGATGCCCCCCATGGCGGCCGAGGCGGTGGTGGTCCGCAACTACCTGGACTGGCTCCTCTCCCTGCCCTGGTCCAAGAAGACGCGGGACCGCCTGGACGTGAGTGTGGCGGAGCGCATCCTCAACGAGGACCACTACGGCCTGGAGAAGGTGAAGGAGCGCATCCTGGAATACCTGGCGGTGCGCCAGTTGACCAAACAGATGAAGGGGCCCATCCTCTGCCTGGTGGGCCCGCCGGGGGTGGGCAAGACTTCCCTGGCCCGCTCCATCGCCCGGGCCCTGGAGCGCAAGTTCGTCCGCTTCTCCCTGGGCGGCATGCGGGATGAAGCGGAGATTCGGGGGCACCGGCGCACCTACGTGGGGGCCATGCCCGGCCGCATCATCCAGGCCATGCGGCAGGCCGGCTCCCGCAACCCCGTCCTGCTCCTGGACGAGGTGGATAAGATGACCGCCGACTTCCGCGGCGATCCGGCGGCAGCCCTCCTGGAGGTGTTGGATCCGGAGCAGAACAACGCCTTCAGCGACCACTACCTGGAGGTCCCCTTTGACCTCTCGGACGTCATGTTCATTACCACGGCCAACGTGACGCAGGCCATCCCGCGGCCGCTCCTGGACCGGATGGAGGTCATCACCATCCCCGGGTACACCGAAGAGGAGAAGGTGGAGATCGCCCGCCGGCACCTCTGGCCTAAGGAGCTCAAGGAGCACGGCCTCAAGCCGGAGCAGGTGCAGATCTCGCCCCGCACTATCCGGACCATCATCCGGGAGTACACCCGGGAGGCGGGAGTGCGCAACCTGCAGCGGGAGCTGGCCTCCATCTGCCGCAAGGCGGCGCGGGAGATCGTCCAGGGCGGGCGGACGCCGGTGCGCGTGACGGCCCGCACCCTGGAGAGGTACCTGGGCGCCCCCCGGTACCACTACGGCGAGGTGGAGAAGGAGGACCGGGTGGGCGTGGCCATGGGCCTGGCTTGGACGGAGGTGGGAGGAGACCTTTTGGCCGTGGAGGTCAGCCTGGTGAAGGGAAAGGGCAACCTGATCCTCACCGGAAAGATGGGCGAGGTGATGCGGGAGTCGGCCCAGGCCGGTTTCAGCTACATCCGCTCGCGAGCCGCCTCCCTGGGGGTGGATGAGGCTTTCCACGAGCAGCTGGACATTCACATCCACATCCCCGAGGGGGCTATCCCCAAGGATGGGCCGTCGGCGGGGATCACCATGGCCACCGCCCTGGCTTCGGCCCTGACCGGCATCCCGGTGCGGCGGGACGTGGCCATGACCGGTGAGATCACCCTCCGGGGAAGGGTGCTGCCCATCGGAGGCTTGAAGGAGAAGGTCCTGGCGGCGCACCGGGCCGGGATCAAGACCGTTATCCTTCCGGCTGAGAACGCGAAGGACCTGGAAGAGATACCGGCCAACATTCGGCGCCACTTAAACTTCGTCCTGGTGGAGCACATGGACCAGGTGCTGGAGGTGGCCCTGGCTGAGCGGCTGCAAGTCCGGGAGCGGGCGGTGGCTCCGCCGGCCAGTTCCGCCCACGAGCTGCCTCTCCCGGTGCTGCCGGCCCGGCAGGGTGGGGAACTGAATGTGGAGAAGCCCAGCGGCCCCCAGTAAGGGAGGCTAAGCCGGCAGGGCACGGCAAGGCCGGCCGTTGCGCGATGGGAGCAAAGCTGGTTGCCTGGGGAGGCAGGAGTTGCCGTTGGGGAGGTAGAAATAGAACTAGCCAGGTTCGGCCTTTCCAGAGGCAGGCTGGTTCGGCCAGCAAACCGTCAGACAAGCGGAGGAAAGAGGACCGTGCCCCAGGAGGATCTCTTCCGAGTCGGTAGCAAAATGAGGGTGCGGCTGGAGGGGGAGGAGCAGCCCTTTGTCACTCGCGTGG
>JASBVW010000175.1 GCA_029961005.1 Bacillota bacterium | reverse complement strand
TCGTACAGGGTCACCCGCACGTCCACCACCGGGTATCCCGCCAGAACCCCTTCCGCCATCGTCTCCCGCACGCCCTTTTCCACCGCGGGGATGTACTGCTTCGGGACTACCCCCCCGAAGATCTTGTCCACAAACTCAAAGCCTCCCCCCGGTGGAAGCGGTTCCAATTCCAACCATACATGGCCGTACTGGCCGCGGCCGCCGGTCTGCTTTTTGTGCTTCCCCTCCGCTTTGGCGTGGCCTCGGATGGTCTCGCGATAGGGTACCAAAGGCGGAGAGAGGTCCACTTCGATGCCAAACTTCTTCTGGAGCCTGCTGGTGACCACCTCCAGGTGGAGCTCCCCTTGCCCGGAGAGGAGGAGTTGCCCCGTTTCGGTGTTCTTCTCAATGCGCAGGGTGGGGTCCTCTTCCACCAGCCGCGCCAGGCCGGTACCGATCTTGTCCTCGTCCGCCTTGCTCCGGGGGGTGACGGCCATGGTCAGGGTGGGGGTCGGAAAGACCGGGGCGGGGAGCTTAATGGGATGGCTCTTCTCGCACAAGGTGTCGCCGGTGGCGCTCTCCTGGAGCTTGGCCACCCCGCCTATATCGCCAGCTACCACCTCAGGGACGGGAATCTGTTCCTTCCCCCGCAGGCAGAAGAGCTGCCCCAGGCGCTCTTCCTTCTCCCGCGTGGCGTTATAGATCATGCTCTCCCCGCGCAGGGTCCCGCTGTAAACCCGAAACATGGTGATGCGCCCCACGTAAGGGTCGGCCGTGGTCTTGAAGATCAAGGCGCAGGGAGGAGCGTCGGGTTTGGGTTCGAGGCTCACCTTTTCCCCCGCTCGGCCCCTCCCTTCCACGGCTCCGCGAGCCGTCGGGGCGGGGAGGAGGGCGGTGATGAAGTGCAACAGGCGGCCGAGGGCCGATAACTTGGCGGCCGAGGCACAGAGCACAGGGATGACCTTCCCCGCTTGGACCCCTTTAGCCAGGGCGGCGGCAATCTCCTCCGGGGAAAGGGCTTCCCCTTCCAGGTATTTGGCCAGAAGGTCGTCATCTGTAGAGGCCACCGCCTCCACCATCATTTCGCGCCAGGAAGCGGCTTCCGCTCCCAGATCCGCTGGGAGATCCTCCTCCTGCTCTTTCCCCCACTCGCCGGTGTAAGCCCGCAAGGTCAGGAGGTCGCCTATTCCCCGGAAGGTCTCCGCGCTGCCCAGGGGGACGGTGATGGGAACCACCTGGGGTCCAAACAAGTCGCGCAGCTGCCCGAGCGTCTTGGCGAAGTTGGCGTTTTCCCGGTCCAGCTTGTTGATGATCATCATCCGCGGCACCTGGTACTCGTCGCAGAGGGCCATGGCCTTTTCCGTGCCCACTTCTACCCCAGCCACGGCGCTCACTACGACCAAGGCGCTGTCCGCGGCGCGCAGCGCGCTGTGCACCTCGCCGATAAAGTCGAAGTAGCCGGGGGTGTCCAGGAAGTTGATCTTGCACTGGTTCCATTCGCAAGGGACGAGTGTGGCATTGATGGAGATGCGGCGCTTGACCTCTTCCGGGTCGTAGTCGGAGAGCGTATTCCCCTCCTCGATCCGCCCCAGGCGGGTAGTGGCCCCGGAAGCGAAGGCAAAAGCCTCCACCAGCGAGGTCTTTCCCGCACCTCCATGGCCCAGGAGGGCCACATTCCTGATTTGGTCCGGCTCATACCTTTTCAAGGTCGCTCCTCCTCCCTTTTCTTCATGCGCCCCGTTCTAGCTCCAGGTAAGCGGCCCGCACCGCTTTAAAGTCTTCCCAGACTTCCCTTTTTTTACTGGGGTCGCGCAGCAGGGCAGCAGGATGGTAAGTAGGTAGGTACGAGATCCCGTCCCGCTGGAACCACTGTCCGCGCACCTGCGTAATGCGCAGGTTTCGGTCCAGCAGCCCTCGAGTGGCAGTAGCGCCCAGGCAGACGATGAGGCGAGGTTTGATGAGCCGAATCTGGCTGCGCAGGAGAGGGAGGCAAGCCTCCATCTCCGCATCGAGAGGGATGCGATTACCCGGAGGGCGGCACTTGACGATGTTGGCGATGTAGACCTCGCGCCGGGTCAGACCGATGGCGGCCAGGATGCGGTCCAAGAGTTGCCCCGCCGGGCCCACGAAGGGCCGCCCCTGGAGGTCCTCCTGCTCGCCGGGCCCTTCGCCCACCAGCATCAGAGTGGCAGCCGGGTTGCCCTCGCCAAAGACCACCTGCCGGCACCCTCCCCTCAAACTGCACCGGTGGCAGGATTTAGCCATTTGCTCCAGTTCTGCCAGGGTTTGCGCAGCCTCCAGGTCGCCTCCCGGTCTGAGGAGGGGACGCCCGCCCCCCAGGTCGAGGAGAGGGATCTGTTCCGGGTTCTTCACGGTCCCACCCCCTTCCCGTCCTCGCTGGCCCAAGGAAGGTCCAACAGGAGCCGGCCGGTTGCGGGGTCCCAGTGCGCAGTCAGCCCCAAAACTACCTCCAGGTAAGAAAGGGAGAGCCACACTTGGTTGCCCCTGGCTTTGGGCCTACCTGCGGTGGGCAAAGGCCGCCCATCCACTACCGCCCCCGGGTTTTCCGGAGAGAGAGCCAAAGTATGCCCGGAGGCGACGAGGGTTAAGACAGGAAAGAGCTCGCTGCGGGCTACGGTACCCCTCAAGTGTTCGGCCAGAGCAGAAAGAGAGAGGTGGATCTCCCCGTCTAGCTCCTCCCACTGCTCGGGCGCGAGGGCGGTTCCATCTTTCCACCCCAGCAGGAGCTCATCCTTGTTCCGGAAATCGTAGTGGGCGACGGTGCCATCAGCCAGGGCGAGCTCCACCGCCGGACGGGCGCTGCCAGGGTCCGGAGCGCCAAAAGACCCCGAGGGAAGAGTCCACAAAGACCGGAGTACCGGGAGGCGCTCCCCCAAATACGCCGTCATCACTTGGCCGGTGGGATCGATCTGCCATCCGGCCAGCGCCTCCCGAACTTCAGCCAGCACCCATCTGTGACCGGAGGGCAGCTCCACTACGGAGAGCTGATGCGGGGGTGCTGCCAGGTCAGAGAGGCGCCAGAGCTGTTCCAACCCCTCCACCTGCCAGTCAAATGCGTAAATGAGGCGCTGGGTCGTCCCGACCACCACTTCCGGCCTGCCGTCCCCGTCTATATCCGCCACCGTTCCCCCGGTGATATTGCCCCAGGGGAAGTTCTCCGCTACCAAATTGAGGCTTCGACCGTCGTAGCGCAGAATAGCCAGGTGAGAATAATCTACCGCCAAGGCCAGTTCCCACCAGCCGTCGCCGTCGAGATCCCCTGCCCCCAGAAAACGGAGGGTCCTGCCGGCGTAGTGCTCATCTTCCCCGACAGGTTGAAGTGCGGTGCCGGTCCAGGCAAAGAGGGTGATCTTGCCGTTGGATCCGGCGGCGACCACGTATTTGAAAGGACTGAGCGGGGTGCTCAACACCTCCAGGGAGACTACACTCGACCAGAGGTAAGCGGTATCTGAACTCTCCCACCAGCCGTCCCCTCTGCGCCCCAAGATGTAAACGGCGCCGGGATTCTCCAGGCCCAGCACCATCTCTTGGCGCCCGTCGTTCTCCAAGTCCGCGACTTTGAGGGCAGAGACGGGATAACTGGTCTGGTGCGGCTCAGCAGCCGCGTAACCACCCGTCTCCAGGCCGCAATAAAGGAAGATCCGCCTGCCTCCCCAGGCCACCAGGTCTGCTCTTCCATCGCCGTTTACATCACCTGGCTGGACGCTGTCAATCCCCGGCGAAAGGAGGGAAGGCCAGCGCTGAGTCGGAACGAGCAGCGTGGCCAAGGCCACATCGGAAGCGCCGAGAGAGAGAGCGAGAATCTGGCTGAGCACTAAAAGAAGGAGAAAAATCGCCCTTTTCACGCGCCCATCTCACTTCCAGCAACTTTGGCGCAGCCTGTGCTGCTAATGTTATTCCACGTTCTGCTCGGCTTTCCTTCCCTTTAAGAGGTAGAACTTGCGCACAAAAAAAAGCCGGTGCTACCACCGGCACAAAACTCAAGCATGGTCGGGCCGGCGAGATTTGAACTCGCGACCCCTACCACCCCAAGGTAGTGCGCTACCAAGCTGCGCCACGGCCCGACCTCGCCCTCTATTATAGCAGAGGGTTGCCACTTAAGCAAGCACTGCCTCTATCGCGTCAGTGTCAAGCAGACGGTGGTCGATCAGGCCACCCAGAAAGGTCGCAGCTGAG
>JASBVW010000174.1 GCA_029961005.1 Bacillota bacterium | reverse complement strand
ATCTGGGTTACCTCCCCGACGGCTTCCCGGCCAATTTTCAGTTTGGTGCCCACCGGCAGGGTAACCAGCTCAATGCCTTCGGTGGTAAGGTTTTCGGCAAAATCACCCGGATTGACATCCAGGCCTTTCTGCCGCATCTTCCGGATGCTCTCCAGGGCCAAAAGGCTCACCTGCCGGTGCCAGGCACCGGCGTGGGCATCCCCCTCCAGGCCGTGTTCCACCCGCAGCACCGCCTCGGGAACGTTCTGCTTGCGCACGCTCTTGCGGGCGCTGGTGCTGACCGCCACCACGCGCCCCTGCTTACCGGATCCGCCCATCTTCTCCCTCCTCCGGTGCAGGAAGGGCCTCCGCAGAGCGGCGGTACGTGCCGCTCTTGCCCCCCGTCTTCTCCCAGAGCACGATACCTCCTATCTCCATGGATCGGTCCACGGCCTTGCACATGTCGTAGATGGTCAAGGCCGCCGCTGCCACCGCAGTCAAAGCCTCCATCTCCACCCCCGTCCGGGCTATGGTCCGCACCCGCGCCTCGATGTGGATGGCGCTCTCCTCCTCGGAGAGCTCAAAATTGAGCTCTACCGCCGTCAAGGGCAGGGGATGGCACATGGGGATGAGCTCGGAGGTCCGCTTGGCCGCCATGATCCCGGCCACCTGGGCTACCCCTAAAACGTCGCCCTTGGCCATCCGCCCCGCCCGCACCAAGGCCAGCGTCTCCGGGCGCAGACGCACCCAGCCGCGGGCCACCGCCTGGCGCTCCGTCTCCTCTTTTCCCCCCACGTCCACCATGCGCGCCCGGCCCTGCCGGTCGAAGTGAGTCAATCCTTCCGCCATCCTCTACCCTCCTCGTCGCTCTTTAGCCCCCGATCTGGGACATCAACCGCCCCTTCCGCTCCCGCCCTCCCCCGGCCCCCCCCTCGCCGGACGCGGCAGCCTCCCCTTGCGCTCCCAGCTCCGGGCAACACTGGGGGAGCTCCTGCTTCCCGGGCTTGATCTCCACCGCCTGGAGAAAGAGCCGGCGCAGCTCTGCCTCGTCGGCACCGCGGCGGAGAGCAGACTTGACGTCCACCTCCCGCTCGCTGAGCAGGCAGGGGCGCAGGGTGCCTACGGCGGTGAGGCGCAGGCGGTTGCAGCTTTGGCAGAAATGGTTGCTCACCGGGCTGATAAAGCCCACCGTCCCTCCCGGTGAAACCTGGTAGTACTCAGCCGGACCGGCTCCCGGCAGTCCGCCTTCCCCCTTTTGGAGAGGGCTCCGAGCTAAAAGGCCGGCCAGGCGCTCCTTCAGTTCGGCGGAAGGCACGTAGCCGCGCGGCTGCCAGCGGGCGCTCTCGCCCAGGGCCATCAACTCGATAAAGCGGACGTGGAGGTTGCGCTCCGCCGCCAGGCGCACAAAGTCCTCCAGCTCGTCGTCATTCAGGCCCCGTACGATGACGGCATTGACTTTAATGGGAGAGAGCCCGGCCTCTTCCGCCGCCGCGATCCCCGCCCACACCCGGCTCAGGTCGCCTCCGCGGGTAATCTCCCGGTAGCGCTCGGGCCGGAGCGAATCCAGGCTGACATTGACCCGCGCCAGCCCCGCCTCTTTGAGCGGGCGGGCGTACTCCGCCAGGAGGGTGGCGTTGGTGGTCAGAGCCACTTCTTCCACCCCCGGGAGATGGCTCAGGGCGCGCACCAGATCCACTACATCCCGCCGCACCAGGGGCTCCCCGCCGGTCAGGCGCAGGCGGGTAATCCCCAGCCCCACCGCCACCTGGGCGAGGCGGACGATCTCCTCATACCGCAGCACCTCGCTGTGGGGCTGAAAGGCCACTCCTTCCTCCGGCATGCAATACAGGCAGCGCAGGTTGCAGCGATCCGTCACCGAAATGCGCAGGTAGCTGATTTGACGCCCGAACCGGTCCTGCATCTTCACCCCTCCCCGCTGTTCAGCCCTTGCCCCTTCCTCGCGCGCTCTCTACCCTTTAGCGCCCCGCTTCTGCCTCGCCCTCCGCTTCAGCCGCGGCCGCCCGGCGACGCTCGGTGAGCCGGGCCAGCCAGATGCTGACCTCGTAAAGCAGGAGCAGCGGCACGCCCATCAAGAGCTGCGAGAAGATATCCGGCCCGGGAGTGAGCGCCGCCGCCGCGATAAAGATGAGCAGAATGGCAAACTTCCGCTTCTCGCGCAGCCCCTGGGAGGTCACCAGGCCCAGGCGGGAAAGGAAGAGGATGACGATGGGCAGCTCAAAGGAGAGGCCAAAGGGGAGCACCAACCCGAGGGCAAAGGAGACCAGGCTGCCCAAAGAGATCATGGGCTGCAGCACGTCGCTGCTGAAACTCAAGAAGAAACGGAGTGCCACCGGCAGCACCCCGTAGTAAGCGAAGGAAGCCCCCAGGAGGAAGAGCAGAAAGCCCGCCGGGATCAGCCAAAAGGTCAGGCGCCGCTCCCCCCGGCCCAAAGCCGGAGCCACCAGGCGCCAAACCTCCCAGAGCAAGACGGGCAGGGTGATGATGAAGCCCAAAGCCAGGGCCATCTTGATGCGGGCCATAAAGGCCTCCGCCGGGCTCAGGTAGACCAACTGGCCCAGGGGGGCCATGGCCCACTCCAGAACGGCAGGGGCCACCGTGTAAGCGAAGAGGGAAGCTCCCGTCAGGACGATCAGCGCCACAATAATTCCGCGCCGGATTTGGTTCAGCTTGTCCAAAAGGCCGGATTCCAGGCCGGGTTCTTCAGCCACCTCTTATCCCTCGCTTTCCTCCACTTTATCCTCATCCGGAGTAGGAGCCTCGCCCGCTGCGCCTTCCGCGCTCTCCGAGAGCGGGCGCACGCCGCGCACCAGGATGAGGCTGAACTCATAAAGCACTATCAGCGGCAGCGCCATCATGACCTGTGAAATTACGTCCGGAGGGGTCAGAACGGCGCCCACGACAAAGGCCAAAAGGTACGCCAGGCGCCTGCCTCGGGCCAACGTGGCTCGATCCACCACGCCCAGCTTGACCAGGCCGACGATCAAGACCGGCAGTTCAAAGATCAGGCCGAAAGGCAAAAGGAGGGAGGTCAAGAAGTTGAGGTAGCGCCCCACATTCATCACCGGGCGGATGTGCTCCGTAGCGAAACCCAGAAAGAAGCGGAGCACCACCGGGTAGACGGCTAGGTAGGCGAAGCCCACTCCCAAGACGAACAAAGCGACGATCAAGGGGACGTAGCGGGCAAAGAAGCGCACCTCATGGGGATAAAGCCCGGGCAGGATAAAAAGCCACGCCTCCACCAGCGCGACCGGCAGGCCTAAAATAAGGCCCACCGTAAAGGCCAGCCTGAGATAAGAAAAGAAGGCCTCCGTCGGGGAGACAAAGACAAAATGTCCCACATCGCGGGCCAAAAAAGCCAAAAGCCGCGGTGCCCAGAACCACCCCAGCACAGAGCCCGCTCCCACAGCCAGGAGGGAGACGATAATGCGCCAGCGCAGTTCTTCCAGGTGTTCGATGATGGACATCTGCTTGTCGCGGGGGGCCTTCCCGCTCTCAACCGTTTCCTCGCCCTTCACGCTCGCCTCCCCCATCCCGACTCTCCTCTTCTCCGCGCAGCGCCCGCTTAAACTCCTGGATGCTTCGCCCCAGGGCACGGCCGATCTCCGGCAGCCGCTGAGGTCCAAATAAAATGACCGCCACCACCAGGATGACGATCAGCTCCGGAACGCCCAGATCGAACATACGAGCCGCCTCCTGGACAGCCAGCCGGCTGGACGAGTTACCTTAGTCCGTGCTCAGGCCTGCTTTTCCCCTTCCTTAGGACTGGAGCTGGAACCCCCCTTCGCCTCAGAAGTGATCTCTTCCTGAATCTCCCGCGACGCCTTCTTAAACTCGCTGATGCCCTTGCCTATGGCCTTCCCCACCTCGGGCAGCTTCCCCGGCCCAAAGATGATCAGCGCTATCACCAAAATTAGGATCAATTCCGGAACACCGATGCCAAACATAGATCTCTCCTCCTTACCAGTCTAGACGTAAGTGTGTATTTCGAGGTAACTTTCTTTATCTCCTCTTACAGGTCACTTTTTTATTTACCGCCTTCCCCGCCCCTTGCTAAAGAGGGAAAAGGAAGGGTATAGAGGAGCACCTCTACCTCCTCCCCCGCCTGGGGAGTCCGACCGGGCTCCAACCGCACCAGCCCATTAGCTTCCGCTGGGCCCAGCTCTCTTCTCCGGTGCGTTCCTTTGACCGGCTGGGCC